>NZ_VISW01000021.1:0-113361 GCF_007827635.1 Micromonospora sp. CNZ296 | reverse complement strand
AATCACCCGCTGCCTCAAGCGCTACATCGCCCGACAGCTCTACCGCACCATCACCACCCACCACCAAACCCCTTGACAACCCCACTCACAGATCAACGAGGCTGGGGTGGCGGGGCTGGGGCGACGGGGTCGGGGCGGTGGGTGGTCAGGGGATGTGGCGGGCTGCTTCGGGGTGGGGTGGGGGGACCGCGTCGGGGTGCAGGATCGCGGCTATCGTCTCGGCGCCGTCGACCAGGCGCGGGCCGGCGCGCACGATCAGCCCGTCCGCGTCCAGCGCCCACACCTGCGCGTCCGGGAAACGCCCGGCCACCGCGGCGGCCTGCTCGGCCGCGCCGTCGAGACGGAACCCGCACGGCGCCACCAGCACCACCTCGGGGCGGGCGGCCCGCAGGGCCTCCCAGGTGGTAGGCGTGGACCGGGCGCCGCGATGGGTGGCCACCGGTTCGCCACCCGCGACGTCGACGAGGTCCGGGATCCAGTGCCCGGCGCCGAACGGCGGGTCCACCCATTCGACAACCGCGACCCGTGGCCGGGGCCGGCCCGCCACCGCCGCGCCGACCGCCGCGAGCCGGGCGCGCAGGCCGTCGACCAGCGCCTCCGCGCGGTCCGGCACCCGGGCCGCCGCGCCCACCGCGCGGATCGACTCCAGCACGTCGTCCAGCGTGTACGGGTCGAGCGACAGCACGTCGGCCCGGCATCCCAGGTGGTCCACGGCGTCGGCGACCCGGCCGGACGGCAGCGCGCAGACGCGGCACAGGTCCTGGGTGAGGATCAGGTCCGGGTCCAGCCCGGCCAGCGCGCCGGCGTGCAGCGTGTAGAGGTCTGCACCGGCCGCGACCTGCGCCCGGACGTACGCGTCGATGTCGCCGGGACTCATACCCCGGGTGTCCCGGCCGCCGACGACCACTGTGGTGCCCGACCGGTGGCGGGCGGGCACCTCGCACTCGAAGGTGACGCCGACCAGGTCGTCGCCGAGGCCGAGCGCGTACGCGATCTCGGTGGCGGAGGGGAGCAGGGAGACCAGCCGCATGCCCGCCATCATGCCGGTCGCGCGGACCGCCCCGGTGCGCGGGCAGATCGGGTCGCCCTCGGGCCTTGCCGGGACGCCGTACCCGCTTAGACTCTGCTGACTCCGCCGAGCCCCCCGGGCGGTGTGCCGGGGTGCGTCGGCGCCCCCGTTCCGGTCAGCCCGTCTGACCTGCGCTCCGGAGAGCCCGATGAAGAGCCGTACCGCCGCCGTCCTGACCGTCCTCTGCGCGGCCACCGCGCTCACCGCCTGCGGTGACGACGAGCCCGCGCCGAAAGGCCAGCAGGTGCCGGTGACAGCCACCGACACCAGCTGCGAGGTCACCACCACGCTGTTCACCCCGGGCACCGTCACCTTCACCGTCACCAACCGGGGCCGGCAGGCCACCGGGGTCTACGTCTACGGCCGGGAGGGCGACGCCTTCACCAAGGTGATCGCCGAGGTCGCGGACGTGCCGGCGGGCCGTACCGGTGACCTGCGCGCCTCGCTGCAGACCGGCACGTACGAGGTGGCCTGCAAGCCGGGCCGGCAGGGCGACGGCGTCCGGACCAAGATCACCGTCTCCGACGACGGCAACCTCGCCAGCGCCGCCGCCGAGGTGGCCTACGACCGCTCGGTGACGATCGAGCTGACCGACGACGCGATGACCGGCGTGGACGCCCTGATCGCCGAGCCCGGCGAGAAGATCGCGTTCAAGGTGACGAACAAGACCGCCGGGGCCCGGACGCTGTACGTGCTCAACCCCGAGGGCAAGCGGGTCGCCGAGATGAAGGCCGGGGCCAACGGCACCGCCGAGACGGTGGTGACGCTGGGCGCGGCGGGGGACTGGTCGCTGAAGGTCAAGGGCGACGGCGTGCCGTCGGTGAGCAAGCCGCTGGTGGTCCGCTGAGGCACAGGGACGTCGATCCGAAGTCGGTCGATCCGGGTGCATCCACCGGGGACGGTCCGGGCGAAGCAATGGTCGTGACGACAGTCACGGACCTGGTCGCTTCGACGAAAGGCTCCCCGATGAACATCGCTCGTCTCGCCGCCCGGCTGGCCGTGGGCGCCACCGCGGCGGCGGTGGCCACCACCGCCGTCGCCGTGCCCGCCCAGGCCGGTGCCAAGCAGCCGGATACGCGGTCGCTGGCCGCCGTGCTCACCGCCGACAAGAGCGGCTTCGACCGCAACTCGCGGGACTTCGACGTCCTCACGAAGGCGGTCCTGACGGTGCTGCAGGCCAAGCCGGACTCGCCGGTGAAGGTGCTCACCGACGGCACCGTCGCGCTGACCGCGTTCGTGCCGAACGACTACGCGTTCCGCGAGCTGGTGCGGGACATCACCGCCGCGAAGAAGCTGCCCGGTGAGAAGGCCGCGTTCGACGCGGTCGCCGGCCTGGGCGTGGACACCGTGGAGGACGTCCTGCTCTACCACGTCGTGCCCGGCGCGACGATCGACCGGAAGGCGGCGCTGAAGGCCGACGGCGCGGACCTGACCACCGCGCTCGGCGCCACCGTCGAGGTGGACGTGAAGCGCTGCTGGTACGGCCGCGAGGTGCGCCTGGTCGACGCCGACACCAGCGACCGCAACGCCAAGGTGGTGCGGTACGACATCAACAAGGGCAACAAGCAGATCGCGCACGCGGTGGACCGGGTGCTGCGCCCGATCGACCTCCCCTGAACCACCCCCGCCACGGCGCCCGGCACCCCCTGCCGGGCGCCGTCGGCGTGTGCCGCCCACCCGCCGTGCGACCTGGCTCTGGTGGGCGGCGCGAGGCGTGCCGTACGGTGCTCGCCGTGACCGCGCACGATCATGTCCCGTCCGGCCCCGTCGCCGTGCTCGCCAACCCGACCGCGGGCCGGGGGCGGCACCGCGGTCTGCTGCCCGGGATCCTGGAGCGCCTCGCCGGAGCCGGCCGCCCGGTCGAGCTGCTGCGCGCGCGTACCCCCGAGGAGGCGGAGGCGGCGTGCCACGCCGCGGTCGCCGGCGGCGCCGGGGCGCTCGTCGCGGTGGGCGGCGACGGCACCGTGCACCGGGCGATGCAGGCGGTCGCCGGCACGGCCGTGGCGTTCGGGCCGGTCCCGGCGGGCACCGGCAACGACTTCGCGGTGGAGACCGGCTTCCCGGCCGACCCGACGGCCGCCGTCGAGGTGATCACCGCGGCGCTCGCCGCCGGCCGCACCCGCCCGGTCGACCTGGCGCGGCTGTCCCGGCCCGGCGAGGCGGACCGCTGGTTCGGCGCGGTGCTCGCGGCCGGCTTCGACGCGATCGTCAACGAACGCGCCAACCGGATGCGCTGGCCGCGCGGCCCGCGCCGGTACGACCTGGCGATCGTGGTGGAGCTGGCCCGGCTGCGGCCGCGCCGCTACCGGCTGGTCCTCGACGGGGTGGTGCAGGAGGTCGACGCGGTGCTCGTCGCGGTGGGGAACACGGCCAGCTACGGCGGTGGCATGCGGATCTGCCCGGACGCCGACCCGCACGACGGCCTGCTGGACGTGGTGGTCGGCGGCCGGTTCGACAGGCGCACGCTGATGCGGGTCAAGCCGCAGATCTACCAGGGCACCCACGTCACGCACCCGCTGGCGCGCGTCTACCGGGCGCGGACGGTGGAGCTGTCCGCCGACGGCATCACCACGTACGCCGACGGGGAACGCTCCTTCGACCTGCCGGTGACCGTCACCGCGGTGCCGGCGGCGCTGCGGCTGCTGCGCTGACCCCCGCCGGGTCCGCCTCGGACGGCACGCCGGGAACGGCCGGCGGCGCGGGAGAAGGCGGCGGCGCGGCGGCGCGGACCGCGCCCGCGCTCGCGGCGACCACGAGCGCGATGGCGAGCACCTCGACCGGGCGCAGCGCCTGGCCGAGGACCAGCCAGCCGGCCACGGCGGCGATCGCCGGACCGAGACTCATCATCACCGCGAACGTCGCTGTCGGCAGCCGCCGCAGCGCGGCCAGCTCCAGGCTGTACGGCAGCACCGAGGCGAGCAGCGCCAGCCCGGTACCGAGCCCCAGCACCACCGGGTCGGCGAGGCGACCGCCGCCGTCGGCCAGCCCGAACGGCAGCGTGAGCAGCGCCGCGACGGTCAGAGCGAGGGCCAGCCCGTCCGCGCCGGGGAACCGCGCGCCGATCCGCGCCGAGCAGACGATGTACGCCGCCCACATGGCGCCCGCCGTCAGCGCCAGCGCGGCGCCGGCCGGGTCGAGCCGGTCGAACCCGCCCTGCCCGAGCAGGACCACCCCGGCCAGCGCCAGCGCGGCCCAGCACCAGGCGGCCATCCGGCGCGCGGCGATCACGGACAGCGCCAGCGGGCCGAGCACCTCAAGCGTGACGGCCGGACCGAGCGGGATCCGCTCGATCGCCTGGTAGAAGATCGAGTTCATGCCGGCCAGGGCCAGCCCGAACGCCAGCACCGCCGCCCAGTCGCGTCGCCCGTACCCGCGTACCCGGGGGCGGCAGACCACGAGCATCAGCAGCGCGCCGATGGTCAGCCGCAACGTCACCGCCCCGGCCACCCCGGTACGCGGGAACAGCAGCGCGGCGAGCGCGGAGCCGAACTGCACCGACAGCGCCCCGCCGAGTACCAGCGCGACCCCGCCGAGCCGTCCCGGCGCACGCGGCGGCAAGGGGTGGGCACCGGTCATGCCCCTGACGGTATCCGGTGCGCCGCGGCGGGTTCGCGCCGCTGGGCAGGTGAACGCTCAGCCGGCCCCGGCCAGGTCCAGCACCGCGCCGAGTCCGTTCGGGCGGCCCGCGTCGGCGCAGGGCAGCACCAGCACCCCGCACCCGGCCGCCACCGCGCCCGCGTCGGCCGGGGTGTCGCCCACCATGAGCGTGCGCTCCGGGTCCACGCCGAGCATCCCGCAGGCGCGCAGGAAGATGCCCGGGTCCGGCTTGCAGCGCCCCATTTCGTACGACAGCGCGTACGCGTCGACGAGCGCGTCGAGGTCCCAGGCGGCGAACAGCGGCCGCAGGTCGAAACCGATGTTGCTGACCACCGCCACCTTCACCCCGGCGGAGCGCAGGGCACCCAGCACCGGAGCGGTGTCCGGGTACGGCACCCAGCCCTCGGGCACCAGCACCCGCTCGTAGAGCGCGTCGGCGAACCCGTCGATGCCGGTGTCCACGGTCTCGGCCAGCCCGGTGTACGCGCCCCGGTGCGCGTGCGGGTAGAGATCCCGGTCGGCCCACAGCTCGGCCAGCCGGGGCGGCACCCGTGCCGGCAGCGGGCCACCGGCACGCCCGGCGGTGAGCAGCCGGTCGGCCAGCGACGTGGCCCGGATGCGGTCCAGCTCGACGCCGCAGGCGGCCGCGGCGGCGAGCACCCAGGCCAGCGGCTCCTCCACCTGGGCGAGGGTGCCGTGGAAGTCGAAGAGCACCGCCTCCACGGGCCGGCGGGACGGGCCCGGGCGGACGGCGTCGTCGGCGCCGCTCGAGACGTGGGGCAGTTCGGTACGGTCCGGCACGTCGTGCACCCTACCGACCGCTCCGACCGTCCTGCCGGATGGCCTTGACCGGTGCTCCTCGGCGGCACCGATTAATCTTGGATCCATGTCGAGCCCCGCCGAGCGGTACGCCGCGGCGCGCCGCCGGGCCGCGCAGGCCTCCGCCTTCCCGGCCCTGGACGAATTCTCCCTGGATCTCGGGTTCGATCTCGACGACTTCCAGCGCGAGGCGTGCGAGGCGCTGGAGCGGGGCAGCGGTGTGCTCGTCTGCGCGCCCACCGGCGCCGGCAAGACCGTGGTGGGTGAGTTCGCGGTGCACCTGGCGCTGCGGGGCCGGCCCGGCGGCGACGCCCCCGCGACCCGGCGCAAGTGCTTCTACACCACGCCGATCAAGGCGCTGTCCAACCAGAAGTACCACGACCTGGTGGACCGCTACGGCGCCGAGCAGGTCGGCCTGCTCACCGGCGACAACGCGATCAACGGCGACGCGCCGGTGGTGGTGATGACCACCGAGGTGCTGCGCAACATGCTCTACGCCGGCTCGGCCACCCTCGAAGGCCTGGCGTACGTGGTGATGGACGAGGTCCACTACCTGGCCGACCGGTTCCGCGGCGGGGTCTGGGAAGAGGTGATCATCCACCTGCCCGAGTCGGTCACGCTCGTGTCGCTGTCGGCCACCGTCTCCAACGCCGAGGAGTTCGCCGACTGGCTGGTCACCGTACGCGGAGAGACCGCCGTGGTGGTCTCCGAGCACCGGCCGGTGCCGCTGTGGCAGCACATGCTCGTCGGCAAGCGGATGTTCGACCTGTTCCACGACGCCGACGCGGCCCGCAAGCACGACGTGCACCCCGAGCTGCTGCGCTACACCCGCGACACGGTGCGCCGCCTGGAGCTGGGCGAGGGCCGCAGTGCCGGCCCCGGGGGCGGGCGGCGCGGCCCTCGCTGGCGGGGCCCGATGCGCCCGGACATCGTCGACCGGCTCGACCGGGAGGGGCTGCTCCCGGCCATCCTGTTCATCTTCAGCCGGGCCGGCTGCGACGCCGCCGTGCAGCAGTGCCTCGCCGCCGGGCTGCGCCTGACCTCCCCTGACGAACGCGCCGAGATCCGCCGGGTGGTCGAGTCGCGGGTCACCGCCATCCCCGGCGAGGACCTGTCGGTGCTCGGCTACTGGGAGTGGCTCGACGGCCTGGAGCGCGGCCTGGCCGCGCACCACGCCGGCATGCTCCCGGCGTTCAAGGAGGTCGTCGAGGAGCTGTTCGTCCGCGGGCTGGTCAAGGCCGTCTTCGCCACCGAGACGCTCGCGCTGGGCATCAACATGCCGGCCCGCTGCGTGGTGCTGGAGCGTCTGGTGAAGTTCAACGGAGAGGCCCACGTCGACCTCACCCCCGGCGAGTACACCCAGCTCACCGGCCGGGCCGGTCGCCGGGGCATCGACGTGGAGGGCCACGCGGTGGTCGTCTGGTCGCCGGAGACCGACCCCCGGCACGTCGCCGGGCTCGCCTCCACCCGCACCTACCCGCTGCGTTCCAGCTTCCGGCCGTCGTACAACATGGCCGTCAACCTGGTCGGCAGCGTCGGCGCGGCGCCGGCCCGGGAGCTCCTGGAGTCCTCGTTCGCGCAGTTCCAGGCCGACCGGTCGGTGGTCGGCCTGGCCCGGCAGGTGCAGCGCAACACCGAGACCATCGACGCGTACGGCGTGGAGGCCGCCTGCCACCACGGCGACTTCGACGAGTACTTCGCGCTGCGGGTGGCCATCGCCGACCGGGAACGGGCCATCGCCCGTCAGGGGCAGACCCAGCGCAAGGCGGCGGCCGTCGCCTCGCTGGAGCGGCTGCGGGTCGGTGACGTGATCCGGGTGCCGTCCGGGCGGCGGGCCGGCCTGGCGGTGGTGCTGGACCCGGCCACCGGCGGGTTCGGCGAGCCCCGGCCGCTGGTCCTCACCCAGGACCGCTGGGCCGGGCGGGTCACCCCCGGTGATTTCACCACCCCGGCCGAGGTGCTCACCCGCATCCGGGTGCCGAAGCACTTCAACCACCGCTCGCCCGCGGCCCGGCGGGATCTGGCCGCCGCGGTCAGCGGCACCGGCCTGGACCGGCACGGCGGCCGCCGGGGCGGCCGGTCCCGTCAGGCGGTGGGCGAGGACCACCGGCTCAGCCAGCTCCGCGTGGAGCTGCGCGCGCACCCGTGTCACGCCTGCCCGGACCGGGAGGAGCACGCCCGCTGGGCGGAGCGGCGGCGCCGGCTGGAACGCGACACCGAGGAGCTGCGTCAGCGGGTGTCCGGGCGGACCGGCTCGCTGGCCCGTACCTTCGACCGGATCGTCGCGTTGCTGACGGCGCGCGGCTACCTGGCCGCCGACGGCGAGGTCACCGACGCCGGGCGGATGCTGGCCCGGATCTGGACCGAGGCGGACCTGCTGGTGGCCGAGTGCCTGCGCCGCCGGGTGTGGGACGGCCTGTCCCCGGCCGAGCTGGCCGCCGCCGTGTCGGTGGTGGTCTTCGAGGCCCGGCGGGACGTCGACGAGCGGGCGTCGCTGCCGCGCGGCGCGGTGGCCGACGCGGTCGACGAGACGCTCAAGCTGTGGGGCGACATCGAGGCGGACGAGGCGGCGCGCGGCCTGGCCGTGACCCGGGAGCCGGATCTCGGCTTCGCCTGGCCGATCTACCGGTGGGCGCGCGGCGAGGCGCTGGCGAAGGTGCTGGCCAGCGGCCATCAGATCGATGGGGAGATGCCGGCGGGCGACTTCGTCCGCTGGGCGCGCCAGGTGGTCGACCTGCTCGGGCAGGTCGCCGACTCGGGTGGCGCCTCGGCCGAGCTGCGCGGCACCGCCCGGCAGGCCATCGCGGCGGTCAACCGGGGCGTGCTGGCCTACCACGCCTCCGCCTAACGGTCACTTTCGGTCATCGGTTTCCGGAAACCGACGCACCGCTGCGTCACGGCGCTGCCACCCCACGAATTGTCGGGGGGCCGATGTGCGCCCTGGTCAGGGCCTATCCCATCATTGCCCGGGGCGCCGTGGGTCGCGCTCGGCCGATGGTGAGGGAAGGGCGTCGTGGGCGAGATCAATCACTTTGAGTACGGGTGGATCACACCTGCGCTCAGCTACGCGTTGTCCGTGCTCGGCTCGGCGCTCGGGCTGGTCTGCGCCGGGCGGATCCGGACCGCCACCAGTGCCGGTCAGCGCGCCTGGTGGGGCCTGCTCGCCGCGTGGGCGCTGGGCGGCACGGCCATCTGGGCCATGCACTTCATGGCGATGCTCGGCTTCGCCGTCGGCGGCACCCGGATCCGCTACGACGTGCCGCTGACGGCCGCCAGCACGGCGATCGCGGTGGCGTCGGTCGGCATCGGGCTGGCGATCGTGGGCACCGGCCGGCTCGCCGCGCCCCGGCTGCTCGCCGGCGGGTTCTTCACCGGCGCCGGGGTGGCCGCCATGCACTACACCGGCATGGCCGCCATGCGCCTGGACGGCTCACTCGGCTACGACCCGCTGCGGGTGACGCTGTCGGTGGTCATCGCGATCGTGGCCGCCACCGTGGCGCTCTGGCTGGCGATGACCGTCCGGCGCGCGCTCGCCATCGCCGCCTCGGCGCTCGTCATGGGCATCGCGGTCAACGGCATGCACTTCACCGGCATGAGCGCGCTGTCGGTGCACCTGCACGAGAGCCGCGGCCCGGCATCCGGCACCGAGGTGAGCGGTCTGCTGGTGCCGATCGTGCTGGCAGTGGTCTTCGGCGTGGTCGGGCTCGTCTACGCGCTGCTCGCCGCGCCGTCGGACGACGACCGGGCCGGGGCCGCGTACGTCAGCTCGCGGCTCGACGAGGCGCCGTACGCGGCCGCCGCCGCCGAGCCCGCGCCGGACCCGGTCGGCCTGCGCGCCCGCTCGACGCTGGCGCAGCCCGGCGCCCAGTTCCCGACCCGCCGGAGCACCGACCGCCCCTCGTGATCAACTGATCACGATCGGTCGCCCGCCAGCGCGTCGACCAGGCGGCGGCACGAGCCGGCCAGGTTCCAGCGCTGCGCCAGCTCCAGCAGCCGGTCCGGGTCGGCGGGAGACGTCGGCAGTGCCGGGTCCAGCTCGGGCAGCGGCACGTCGGTGGCGACCCGGACCACCTTCGGCGCCACGGCCAGGTAGTCGCGGGCGGCGTCGAGCTTGGCCCGCAGCCCCGGCGCGAAACCGGAACGGGGGTCGTCCAGCGCGGCCAGGATGCCGTCCAGCCCGCCGTAGCGGTCGATCAGCCGGGCGGCCGTCTTCTCGCCGACGCCGGCAACGCCGGGCAGCCCGTCGCTGGGGTCGCCGCGCAGCGCCGCGAAGTCGGCGTACCGGTCGGCCGGCACGCCGTAGCGGGTGCGGACCGCCGCGTCGTCGCAGTCGTCCAGCTTGGCCACGCCCCGGCCGACGTAGAGCAGGCGCACCGGGTGCGCGTCGTCGACGAGCTGGAACAGATCGCGGTCGCCGGAGACCACCTCGACCGGGCCCGGCTGGGTCACCGCGAGCGTGCCGAGCACGTCGTCGGCCTCGTAGCCGGTGGCCCCCACGGCCGGGATGCCGAGCGCGTCCAGCACCTCCAGGATCATCGGCACCTGCGGGGACAACGTGTCCGGCACGACCTCGCCGCCCTCGGGCGCGACCCGGTGCGCCTTGTACGACGGCAGCAGCTCCACCCGCCACGCCGGCCGCCAGTCGTGGTCGAACGCGCAGATCATGCGGTCGGGCCGGCGGGTGCGCACGAGCTGGGCGAGCATGTCGAGGAAGCCGCGCACGGCGTTCACCGGCTGGCCGTCGCCGGTCTTCGCGGCGGACTCGGGGATGCCGAAGTAGGCGCGGAAGTAGAGGCTGGGGGAGTCGATCAGGAGGATCGGCTGTCGGTGTGCCACGGCGACAAGCCTTCCACAGCCCTGTGACGGGATGGGGGAGGCGACCGCCGGACCGGAAACCGGGGCGCGCGACGGGCGTCCGATGCGCAGACTGGCGGGGTGAGCTTCGTACCCGGCCTGATCCTGGCCCGCCGGTTCCACGACGAGGTGGTGGGTCCGCTGCTGGCGCGGCGGCTGCCCGGCCTGCCGTACTCCGCCGGGCTGCTCGACGGCGGCTCCGAGCTACTCGGCCTCGACACGCCCCGTTCCACCGACCACGACTGGGGTCCGCGTACCCAGGTCTTCGTGGGGAACGCGCACGACGTCGCGCCGGTACGGGCGGTGCTGGACGCGGAGTTGCCGGCGCGGTTCCTCGGCTGGCCGACCCGGTACGCGGGCGGCCCGGCGGCGCGCCTCGGCACGGTCCGCGCCGACGGCGACCGGCACGGCGTCACGGTGGACGAACTCGGGGGATGGCTGCGGGAGCGGCTCGGCGCCGACCCGCGCGCCGGACTGACGGCGGCGGACTGGCTGGCGACGCCGACGCAGCGGCTGGCCGAGCTGACCGGGGGAGCGGTGTTCCACGACGGGCTCGACGGCGCGCTCACCGGCGTCCGGGCCCGGCTCGCCTGGTATCCGGACGACGTGTGGCGGTACGTGCTCGCCTCCGGGTGGCAGCGGGTCGCGCAGGCCGAGCACCTGGCCGGCCGGTGCGCCGAGGTCGGCGACGACCTGGGCAGCCGGGTCGTGGTCGCCGGTCTGGCCCGGGATCTGATGCGCCTCGGCCTGCTGCTGCACCGCCGCTGGCCCCCGTACGCGAAATGGCTCGGCACGGTCTTCGCGACGCTGCCGGACGCGGCGCCGGTGGTGGACGGGCTCGCCGCCGCGCTCGGCCCGGGTGACTGGGCGGCCCGCGAGCCCGGCCTGGTCCGGGCGCTGGAGACGGTGGCCGGCTGGACCAACGACGCGGCGCCGGCGCCGCCGGTGGACCCGGCCGCCCGGCCGTTCCACGATCGGCCGTTCCTGGTGCTGCACGCCTGCCGGTTCGTCGAGACGCTGCGTGCCGCCATCACCGACCCGGAGCTGCGCGACCGCCCGCCGGTGGGCGCTGTGGACCAGTACGTGGACAGCGTGGACGTGCTCACCCACGCCGACCGCGCCCGCCGGGTGGCCGCCGTGGTTGTCGGCCCGCCGGTGGGGGCCTAGACTCCGATTCGAGTCGCATCGATCCGCGACTGTCTATCTCGTCTCCGAGGGTCCGGGCCGCCCGTCGCAGGCGCCTCGCCGGCGAGAACGCCGCGACACGCGGCGTTCCCACCACCGAGGAGAACAGCATGCTGTCCAAAAGGAGCGGACTCCGGCTGCTCGGCGCGGCGCTGGCCGCCGCCGGGCTCGCCGTCGGGGCGGCGCTCGCCGTCCCGGGGCCGGCCTCGGCCGCCGCGCTGACCGAGGTGACGAACTTCGGCGCCAACCCGAGCAACCTGCGCATGTACCTGTACGTCCCGGACACCGTCGCGGCCCGTCCCGGGCTGCTCGTGGTGAACCACTACTGCACCGGCAGCGGCCCGGCCATGTACTCCGGCACCCAGTTCGCGTCGCTCGCCGACCGGTACGGCTACATCGTGGTCTACCCGTCGGTGACCCGCAGCAGCAAGTGCTTCGACGTCTCCTCGCCGCAGGCGCTGCGCCGCGACGGCGGCAGCGACCCGGTGGGCATCAAGTCGATGGTGGACCACGTGCGGCAGCGCTACCCGGTCGACTCGCAGCGGATCTTCACCACCGGCACCTCGTCCGGCGCGATGATGACGAACGTGCTGCTCGGCGACTACCCGGACGTGTTCCGGGCCGGCGCCGCGTTCGCCGGTGTGCCGTTCGGCTGCTTCGCCACCACCAACGGCTCGGAGTGGAACAGCGAGTGCGCCAACGGCCAGGTGCTGAAGACCCCGCAGCAGTGGGGTGACCTGGTGCGCAACGCGTACCCGGGTTACACCGGCCCGCGTCCGCGGATGCAGATCTGGCACGGCACCAACGACGAGACGCTGCGCTACCCGAACTTCGGCGAGCAGATCGACCAGTGGACGAACGTGAACGGGCTGGGCCAGACGCCCGCGTACACGGACAGTCCGCAGGCCGGCTACACCCGTACCCGCTACGGCGGCACCGGCGGCACCGCGACCGTCGAGGCGATCAGCATGCAGGGCGTCTCGCACAACCTGCCGGTGGACGCGGCGCAGGCGATCCGCTTCTTCGGCCTGGACTCCACCACGCCGCCGCCGACCACCGCGCCGCCGACCACGCCCCCGCCCACCACGCCCCCGCCCACCACGCCCCCGCCCACGACGCCTCCGCCGACCACGGCGCCGCCGACCACGCCGCCGCCGTCGGGGGCCTGCCGGGTCGGGTACGTGGTGAACGCCTGGAACAACGGCCTGACCGCCGCGGTGACCATCACCAACACGTCCACCACGGCGATCAACGGCTGGAACCTCGCGTTCACGCTGCCGGGCGGTCAGACGATCACCGGAGGCTGGAACGCCACGTACAGCCCGTCCAGCGGAGCGGTGACGGCCCGCAACGTGTCCTACAACGCGTCGATCCCACCGGGCGGTTCGGTGGACATCGGCTTCCAGGCGACCCACACCGGCAACACCGGTAGGCCCGCCTCGTTCGCGCTCAACGGGAGCACCTGCACGACCGCCTGATCCGTCCCCGCTCGCACGGCGGGTGGCGGCGTCCCGGACACGGTGACGCCGCCACCCCGCCGGGCATGGGCGCCGCCCCGGCGGGTACCCGTGCCGGACGGACACCGGCGGGAACCGAAGGAGCGGATATGAAGGTCCGAAGCTCCCTGCGCGGGCTCAAGCGCAAGGCCGACTCGATAGTGGTCCGGCGCCGGGGCAGGCTGTTCGTCCTCAACAAGGCCGACCGGCGGCAGAAGGCCCGGCAGGGCTGAGCCCGTCGTCGCCGCGCGACCCGCTCAGGGAGTTCGAGACGCAGGTGTGGGACGCGACGTCGTGACGGCGGCGGCCGGCACGTCGCCCACCTCGGCGCGCCCGGTCAGGCGGGCGAGCGCGGAGGCGGCCAGCGGCCGGTAGATCCGTACCGAGTCGGCGAGCGCGGAGAAGTGCGAGCCCGAGTTGTCGCCGTGGTAGCGGGTGGCGATCTCCACCTGCTCGACCGGCAGCCCGGCGCGGACCAGCCGCAGCAGCACCGTCATCTCGTACTCGAAGCGGTCACCGGGGATCGTGGTGAGCCAGCCGAGCAGCGCGGACGGGTAGGCGCGCAGCCCGGTCTGGGTGTCGCGCACGTCCCGGCCGGTCGCCAGGCGGAACGCCACCCGGGTCGCCGCGTTGCCGAACCGGCTGCGCGCCGGGACCTCGCCGTCGAACCCGCGTACGCCGAGCGTCGGCGCTCCGGTGGCGCGCATCCGGTCCGTCACGGCGCACACGTCGGGCACACAGTGCTGGCCGTCGGCGTCCACACAGATCACGTCGCGTCCCGGGTGGTGCGTCGAGGCGTACCGGAAGCCGGTGCGCAGCACCACGCCCTTGCCCCGGTTGACCCGGCGGCGCAGCACGGTCGCGCCCCGGGCGCGGGCCGCGTCCAGCACCCCGGCGGCGGCCGGGCCGCTGCCGTCGTCGACGACGAGCACGTCCGCCCCGGGCAGTGCGTCCCGCAGGTCGCCGACCAGCGGCGGCAGACGGTCACCCGGTCGGTACACCGGCACGAGCACGATCACGGAACCTCCCGGGTGGACTCGCCCGCCGGCACGGCCCGCCGGGTCGATCGAGGACGCTCGTACCCCGGGCCCGCCCCGGTGAATCACCGCCGGGGCGTGAGGCGTCCGATCCGGTCGGCGGCGCGGGCCAGCGCGCGCTCGCGGCGCAGCGACGCCTCCGGGGTACGCACACCGAGGAAGCCGATCCGGCTGAACGCCCGGGCGGCCCGCTCCCGCCGGACGGGCACCGGGTCGGGCGCGGTCACCGGCACGTCGGCCAGCGCCGGGCCGGACAGGCCGAGCACGCGCGCGGCGAGCAGCCGGACGCGGGGCAGGTGCCACGGGTGGGAGACCAGCCCGAGCGGGCGCTGCGCGGTGAACTCCGCCGCGTCGAGCAGCCCGTCCTGGACGGTGTGCGCCAGGTTCTGCACAGTGGTGCGGGAGCGGGTCTCGGCCGCCGACGAGGCGTACGCGTCGAGCCCCGCCTCGCGCGCCAGCGCCCGCATCAGCTCCGCCTCCCGGTATCCGGCGGGCGGGCCGGGCGCGCCGGCCGGGCCGTGCGGCCAGCCGCCGGTGAACACCACCCGGGCGTCCGGCGCGCGGCGGAACGCCTCGGCGTGCGCGCGGACGTAGGCCACCGCAGCCTCGGTGCGCGCCACGCTCTCCGCGGTGAGCCGGTAGCCGTCGTCCCCGGCCACCACCCCACGGCCGAAGACCAGCAGCACGGTGGCGGGAGACGTCATCCCTTCACGGTACGGCGCGGATCACTCGTCGTCCGGCGGCCAGGGTGGCGTGCCGACACCGGTGATGCGGACGCCGCCCCACGGGTCCACCTCGGCCAGCCGGGCCCGGGCGACCCGTTCGCCGATCCGGACCTCCACGTCGCGGCGGCCGGAGCGCAGCAGCCGGACCAGGCGCGGTTCCGGCTCGACCCGTCCGGCCCAGTGGTAGCGGCCGTCGACCGGCTCGAACCGCCCGCCGCCGTGCAACCGGACCGTGGTGCCGGCGATCTGGGCCGTGCCCTCCCAGGTCACCTGTCGATCCGTTCGTGCGCGCGGGTCAGCTCCGGTGGCAGGTCCGCGCCCCGGCGGACCCCCTCGATGCCGCTCCACAGCAGCGTGGTCAGGTATTCGGTGAGCGCGGCCCGGTGGATCGGCTGCCCGTGCGTGGTCCACCAGTCGCCGACCGCCTGCACGAACCCGACCAGCCCGTACGCCCACGGCTCGGCCGGGCCGGCGTCGAGGCCGAGCGCGCGCAGCCGGTCGCCGATGACCCGGGCCAGCCCGGTCGCGACCTGGCGGCTGGTGCCTGTCACCACCTGCTGGATGCCGGGATGCCCGGACTCGTGCACGAGGAACCGGTACAGCGACGGCTCGTACTCCACCACGCTCAGGTACGCGTCGATGGTCGCCTCGACCAGCGCGCGTTCCTCGCGTACCTGCTCCACGGCTGGGGCGATCGCGGCGACCACGCGCTCCGCGACCACCTCGCTGACCGCCAGCCAGAGTTGCGCCTTGTCGGCGAAGTAGCGGTAGAGCACCGGCTTGCTGACCCCGGCGGTGGCGGCGACCTGGTCCATGTCGACGCTCGGGCCGTGCTGCAGCAGTGCCTGCACGGCGGCGGCGATCAGTTCCTGCCGCCGCTGTTCGCGGTGGTCGGCCCAGCGGTCGCGCCGCCCGCCGGAACGGGGTGCGGCCGGCTCCGGAGGAGCGTCGGGGCCATTGACATCGGTGGTGGTCCGTCGCATGCTACCACTCGTAACAGTTACTCGAAGTTACGTCAATATGGAGGGGTCATGGCCGGGTTCCCGCGCGAGGCGGTCGCCGACCGCCTGCTCTCCGCCTCGGTACGCACCAGCTACGACCCGGTGGTCGACATCGACTGGTCGGCGCCACCGGTGCCCGGCGCGTACTGGCTGCCGCCCACGCGCAGCAGCCTCTACGGCACTCCACTGTGGGACGCCATGACCGAGGACCAGCGGGTCGAGCTGACCAAGCACGAGGTCGCCAGCGCGGCCAGCGCCGGGATCTGGTTCGAGACGATCCTCATGCAGATGCTGATCCGGCACTACTACGACGCCGACCCGACCAGCCGGCACGCCCAGTACGCGCTCACCGAGGTCGCCGACGAGTGCCGGCACTCCATCATGTTCGGCCGGCTCATCGAGGCCGCCGGCGCGCCGGTCTACCGGGCCGAGCCGTTCGACCACCTGCTCGGGCGCTGGCTCAAGTCCACGGCGACCGGCCCGCAGATGTACGCGGCCATCCTGATCGCCGAGGAGATCCTCGACTCGTTCCAGCGCGAGATCATGGCCGACGAGTCGTTGCAGCCGCTGATCCGGATGGTGTCGCGCATCCACGTGGTGGAGGAGGCCCGGCACGTGCGCTTCGCCCGCGACGAGCTGACCCGGCAGGTCGAGGCCGCCGGGCCGGTCGCGCTCGCGTACGCGCGGCTGGTGATCGGCCGGGCCGCGTACTCGATCACGCGGCGCCTGGTGCACCCGCGGGCGTACGCGGCGGTCGGGATCGA
The DNA here is from genome assembly GCF_007827635.1 of Micromonospora sp. CNZ296. NCBI lineage: Bacteria > Bacillati > Actinomycetota > Actinomycetes > Micromonosporales > Micromonosporaceae > Micromonospora > Micromonospora sp. CNZ296. Next base: position 96,814 of record NZ_VISW01000021.1, on the reverse strand, counting down.
CCCGGCGGCCGGCCGGGCCGCGGCGCGGGCCAACCCGCACTGGCGGGCCACGCTGCGCTGGTCCGCGCAGCGGATCGCCGACCACCTGACCGAACTGGGCCTGGTCGCCGGGCCGGGCCTGGTGCTGTGGCGCCGGGCCGGGCTGGTGGAGGGCTGACCGGCGGCGACCCGAAGGGGAAAGGATCGCCGCCGGCCGCCCGGTCACAAGGTGGGGAAGTTGTCGGCGGTACGGATGCGCTCGCGCATGAACGCGCCGGACTCGGTGAGCACCGACGTCCCGCCGAACGAGCCGGACGCGCAGGTGCCCGGCCGGAGCGCCGCCGAGCCCTCGGGCGCGTCGGAGAGCGTCCAGTTCGCGTAGCTGATCTTCAACCGGTCGAGCAGGTCGAGCCAGGCGTTGCTGCTGGCGGTGTCGACAGCGCCGTCACCGGTGTAGGTGACAGTGCCGAACTCGGTGACGAACAGCGGGAGCCGGCTCGCCGCCCGCTGCACCTCGTTGCGGTAGTTGTCCTTGTGCGACGCGGCGTAGAAGTGGAACGTGTACATGATGTTCTGCGCCCGCACCGGGTTGTTCACGATCTCGTCGGAGTTGCCGCCCTCGGAGACACCCAGCGAGGACCAGCCCCGGGTGCCGACGATGACCACCGCGTCCGGGTCGTTGGCCCGGATCACCGGGATGACCTGCTCGGCGTAGTTGCGGATGGTCGACCAGCTCACCCCGTTGGGCTCGTTGGTGATCTCGTAGATCACGTTCTTCTTCGCGGCGTTGCGCGCGGACACGTTGGCGAAGAACGTCTTGGCCCGGTCCAGGTTGTACATCGGGTCACCGGGCGTCAGCGTGTGGAAGTCGATGAGCGCGTACATGCCCCGGGCCTCGGCCTTGTCCACGAGCGTGTTCACCTGGTTGGTGAAGCCGGCCGGGTTGGTCTCGTAGCCCTGCTCCTGCACGTACATGGAGATGCGCAGCAGGTCGGACCGCCACTCGTTCGCGAGCACGTCGAGCGAGGCGTCGGTGTAGCAGTTGGCGAACCACTGCAACCCGTGCGTGCTCATGCCGCGCAGCTGGATCGGCCGCCCGTACTGGTTGCAGAGGTTGACGCCGCACACCTGGAGCTGGCCGTTGATCGCCACCGGCGTGGTGCCGGTCGGCGGCGGGGTGGTGGGTGGCGGGGTGGTGGGCGGGGGAGTGGTCGGCGGCGGCGGGGTGCTCGGCGGGGGCGTGCTGGGCGGCGGGGTGCTCGTGCCGCCGGTGCAGACCGTGCCGTTGAGCGTGAACGACGTGGGGCTCGGGTTCGACCCGGTCCACGAGCCGTTGAAGCCGATCGTGGTGCTCGCGCCGGTGCCGAGCGCGCCGTTGTAGTCCAGGCTGCGCGCGGTGACCGCCGAGCCGCTCTGCTGCCAGGTGGCCGACCAGCCCTGGACCACGCGCTGGCCGCCGTCGGGGAAGGTGAAGCCCAGCGTCCAGTTGCTCACCGGGTCGCCGAGGTTGCGTACCGCCACTGTCGCGGTGAAGCCGCCTTGCCAGGAGTTGGTGGTGTAGGTGACGGCGCAGCCGGTCGCCGCCATCGCGTCCGGCGAGGGCAGGACGGCCGTCGTCGCCAGGGCGAGCGCGCCGACCGCGCCGCCGACGAGCAGGTGCCGCCGGGACGGGCGGGGAATCGAGAACATGCGGGAAGGTCCCATCGTCTGGATGGTGAACGGACGGTGCCCGTCGTGAACCTGCCCGGAAAGCCCGACGCGGCGGCCTGGGGGAGCGCTCCCACGGCCGAGCGTAGAGGTGGATGCCGATGCGTGCAACAGTCGCCGCTCAGCGGCCGCCGCGCCGCCCGCCGTAGAGCCGCAGCGCGTTGCAGACGTCGAACACACCCGGCACGTCCCAGGCCAGCTCGGCGGCGACCAGGCGCGTCTCCGGGTCGGCCACCAGGCCGGCGAGGATGACCACGCGGTTCTGCACGGTCACTGTGATCTGCTGCCGGCGGGTGGTCCAGTCGGCGCTGAGCCGCTGCGCGACGAGCGACGCGAGCCGGGTGTCCGCGTCGTCGGGCTCCGGTCCGCCGCCGGTGTACGGGAACTCGGGGTACGGCCAGGGCATCACCACGGGGAGGGCTCCTTCTGTTCGGTCAGGACCGGTTGCCGGGTTGCGGGGCCCGGCGCCGGGACGCGGCCGTCGACGACTGTGAAGACGCCGTCGAGCCGCATGGTGTGCAGCACGGTGAGCACGAACCGCGACGGGGACAGCAGGCACAGCCGGCGGCCGTCGCGCCGGGCGTCCTGGTGCGCGCGCACCAGCAGGCTGAGCCCGGCGGAGTCGATCACCTCCAGGCCGGACAGGTCGACCAGCTCCATGTCGTCGCGGAGGGAACGCTCGTCGAGAGCGCGGCGGACCGCCGTGGCCGGGTCGAGTTCGTGGGCGGCCGGGGTGCCGGCGACCTGTTCCAGCTCGTCCAGGCCCAGACCGTCGTCGGCGATGGCCGCCCGGGCGCTGCACCGGGGGCAGTGATGCGGTCCGGACGCGAACGGCGAGCCGACCCAGTCGTGCTCGAACACGAGCGTCCACACCACCTCGGCGTCGGGCAGCGTGGCTCCGGTGCCGGTGACGCTGTCGCCGCAGGCGTCGCAGATGAGCATCATGAGGTGGTCCGCGGGAACGACGGTCACACCTCCTCCTTCCGCCGGCCGCCCGTACCGGGCGGCGTCTGCCCCTCCGCCTCCGGCCGGCCCGCGGCGACCACCGCCAGCACGACCGCCACGGCGGCGAAGCCGGTCTGCACCATCAGCGGCAGCACGGGCGATCCGTCGGTGCGGTGGTCCACCAGCCCGACCACGATCGCGCCGAGCAGCGCGGACGCCACGCCGAGCGCGAGTGTCAGCCACACCGGGACGGCCTTGCGCCCCGGCAGGACGAGGCGTCCCAGCCCGCCGACGGCCAGACCCACCACGAGCGCTCCGACGAGCGTGCTGCCGGTCACCACTCCTCCTCAGCGTGATGCGGACGCGACCCGGGCCCGGCCGCGCGCGGCCGGACGGGGCGTGTCGACGACGGGTACGGCGCCGAGCCCGGAGTTCTCCAGGATGCGCCGGATCCGCGGATGTGGATTGCTCAGCGTGAGCAGGCCGCCCTGCCGCGCCAGCCGGCGGTGCACGTCCAGCAGCAGCGCGACGGCGGCGGCGTCCACATGCCGGCACCCGGCGAGGTCGATCGTCAGCTCGCGGGGCCGTAGCGCGAGGATGCGGTCCAGCACGTGGGCGACCTCGGGCAGCCCGGCGAGGTCCAGCTCGTCGGTGATGTCCACGCGCACGTGCGGCACGGCGGACTCCGGCGGGGACGGCAGGCTGGCAGGCATCTGGTCGCTTCCGTGGTGGGATCGGGTCAGACCCCACTCTGCGCAGGGATCTTGGAGGTCACCGGACGGTTGTATGACGGTTCGATGACAAAAACCACGAACGGCCCACGCGATTGGGCGACCCGTGCCGGGCCGGTCATGATGCCCATATGACGGCCGTACTGGTGATCGAGGACGACGACCGCATCCGGCTCGCGCTGCAGCTCGCCCTGGAGGAGGAGGGCTACGAGGCGTACGGCGCGCCGACCGCCGAGGACGGCCTGCGCCGGCAGCGGGAGAAGCCGGCGGACTACGTGCTCGTCGACCTGATGCTGCCCGGCATGAACGGATTCGACTGCATCCGTCAGCTGCGCCGCGACGACGACGTGCCGGTCGTGGTGATCAGCGCCCGCGACGACACCCACGACATCGTCGCCGCGCTGGAGGCCGGCGCCGACGACTACGTGGTGAAGCCGGTCGCGATCAAGGAGCTGTCCGCCCGGCTGCGGGCGCTGCGCCGGCGCGTACGCACGGTGGCCGGGCCGGTGCCCGCCCAGTTCTTCGGCGACCTGGAGATCAGCGCGGAGGCCGGCGAGGTGCGGCGCTCGGGACAGCCGGTGCCTGTCACCCGCACCGAGTTCCGGCTGCTCTGCGAGCTGGCCGAGCACGCCGGGCGGGTGCTGTCGCGCCAGCAGCTGCTCAGCCGGGTCTGGGGCTACGAGACCGGCGACGAGCGGCTCGTCGACGTGCACGTGGGCCGGCTGCGGCAGAAGATCGAATCCGACCCGGCCAACCCGCGCCACCTGGTCACGCTGCGCGGCCTCGGCTACAAGCTCCAGCGATGACCCGGCCCGGCCTGCGCGCCCGGGTCACCGCGGCGTTCGCCGTCGGGGCGTTGCTGCTCTCCGCGCTGATGGCCCTCTTCTCGTACGACCTGACCCGGCGCTCGCTGCTCGACGAGCGGGAGCGCACCGCGGTACGGGCCGCCTACTACGACGCCGCCGTGGTCCGCTCCGGCCTGGACACCGGCACCCCGGACGTGGTGGCCGTGCTGCGCTCGCTCGACACCGGCAGCGCGCGTCGCCCGCTGCTGCACCTGCCCGACGGCTGGTACGCCCGTACCGCGGACGTGGGCGCCAGCTCGGTGCCGGTGGAGTTGCAGCGCGTGGTGGCCGACGGCAAGCCCGCCGTGCAGCGGATCCGGCTCGACGGGCAGCCCGTGCTGCTTGTCGGCGTGCCGTTGCCCGGCGCGCTCGGCTACTACGAGCTGACCTCGCTGCGGGAGGTCGAGGAGACGTTCCAGGTGGTGGGCCTGGCACTGATCGCCGTGGCGATCATGGTCGCCGGGGCGGGCGCGGCGCTCGGCTGGTACGCCACCCGGCACAGCCTGCGGCCGCTCACCGCGGTCGCCGACGCGGCGGAACGGATCGCGGCCGGCGACTTCGCCACCCGGCTCGACCCGACCACCGATCCCGACCTCACCCGCCTGTCCAGCTCGTTCAACGAGATGGTCGACAAGCTGGTGCACCGCATCGAGCGGGACCGGCGCTTCGCCGCCGACGTGAGCCACGAGCTGCGTTCGCCGTTGCAGACCCTGGCCGCCGCCGCGAGCGTGCTCCACCGCCGCCGGGAGCACCAGGACGAACGCACCGCGACCGCGGCGGGCCTGGTCGCCGACGAGGTGACCCGGTTCCAGCGCCTGGTCGACGATCTCATCCAGCTTGCCCGCACCGAGCAGCCGGCGCACCGCGAGACGGTCGACGTGCTGGAGCTGGCCCGGACCGTCTGCCGGGAGCGGTCGCTGCCGGAGAGCCTGGTGACGGTCGAGGGCGACGCCCCGCGCCTGTGGTGGGTCGACCGGCGCCGGTTCGCCCAGACGCTGCTGAACCTGGTGGAGAACGCCGAGCGGTACGGCGGCGGGCCGGTCGCCGTACGCCTCGGCGGGAGCGACGGCGTGGGCGTGCTGGAGGTCGACGACGACGGTCCGGGCGTACCGCCCGGTGACCGCGAGATCATCTTCGACCGGTTCGTGCGGGGGCGGGCGGCGCACGACCGGGCCGGCACCGACGGCACCGGTCTCGGGCTCGCGCTTGTGGCGCAGCACGCCGCCGCGCACGGCGGTACGGCCGCGGTGCTGGACCGCGAGCCCGGCGCCCGGTTCCGGGTCGAGCTGCCCGGAGCGCTGCGATGAGCCGCCGGCGGCTCCTGCCCGCCCTGCTCGCGGCCGTGCTGCTGGCCGGCTGCGGGGTGCCGGTGGACGACGAGCCCCGCCTGGTGCAGACGCCACCGGGCGCGTTCCCGACCCCCACGGTGTCCTCGACCGCCGACGGCGACGGGCGGGTGGACGAGCCGTTCTGCTTCGTCCGGGACGACGGGCTGGTCGTGGTCAAGCGCCGGGTGGACGGGCTGCCGGAGGTGGATGCGCACCTCCAGCACCTGCTGGCCGGTCCGGACGGCGGCGAGCGCCGTCAGGGGCTGGCCACGGCGCTGCCCGGCACGGTCGCGGTGGCCGGGGCGACGCTGGCCGGCACGCTCGCCACGGTCGACGTACGCCAGGCCGGGGAGGAGACCGGCCGCAACGACGAGGTGCTGGCCTTCGGGCAGATCGTGTGCAGCCTCACTCAGCGGCCCGACGTGTTCAGCGTGGCGTTCCGCCGGGACGGCCAGCCGCTGGAGGTGCCACGCGCGGACGGGAGCCTCTCCGCGCTGCCGCTCACCGCCGCCGACTACCGGCCGCTGTTACCTCGCTGACACCCTTCATCGCCGCTCTGTCCGTATATGAACCGAAATCTCCATCGTCCGTTCGGTTGATTTGGTGGTGACCTTTGGTCTAGTGTGGCTGGCACGACCGGTGTGGGAGGCCACCCGTTCTCCGAGGACAGGAAGGGCAGCATGACCACGATGACCATGGGATCGACCGCCACCGAGGTGCACCGCGCGCCGCAGACGGGCGAGGAGACCCGCGCCAGCGAGCTGATCGCGGCGCTCGCCGCACTGCCGGCCGACCACCCGCAGCGGGCCGCCCTGCGCAACCAGGTCATCGAGGCGTGGCTGCCGCTGGCGAACCACCTGGCCGCCCGCTACAGCGGTCGCGGCGAGCCGGCCGGTGACCTGGCCCAGACCGCGGCGCTCGGCCTGATCAAGGCAGTCGACCGGTTCGACGCCTCGCGCGGCGTCGACTTCGCCGGCTTCGCCATCCCGACCATCCTCGGCGAGATCAAGCGGCACTTCCGCGACCGCACCTGGAACATCCGGGTTCCCCGGCGCCTCCAGGAGCTGCGGCTGCGCATCTCCGAGGCCAACAGCACGCTGACCCAGACGCTCAACCGGGCCCCGACCGTCGCCGACATCGCCGCCCACCTCGACGTCACCGAGGAAGAGGTGCTGGAGGGCCTGGAGGGCGCCCGCGCGTACAACGCGGTCTCGCTGTCCACCCCGATCGGCGACGGCGACAGCGCCACCGAGCTGGGCGACACGCTCGGCACCGAGGACAACGAGTACGAGCTGGCCGACCTGCGCGCCTCGCTCGGCCCGGCGCTCGCCACGCTCGACGAGCGGGAGCAGAAGATCCTCACGCTGCGCTTCTACGGCAACCTGACCCAGAGCGAGATCGCCGCCCGGGTCGGTGTCTCCCAGATGCACGTGTCCCGGCTGCTCGCCCGCGCCCTGACCAAGCTGCGCGGCCAGCTCACCGAGGCCTGATCGACCCTTGACGCGACCCCCGCCGGCCCGTCCGGCGGGGGTCGCGTCGTGTCACCAGCGCGAGGGCGGGGGCGGCGGCACCACCGGCGGCCGGTCGTCGCAGGTGATGGTGTTCGGCAGCAGCCACGGGGCCAGCCACCCGCCGTCGTTGCCACCCAGATCGGTCAGGGCGAACTCCGACCCGGCGGGTGTGAAGTGGAACGACCCGCAGTTGTTGACGCCGACCGCGCCCACGTTGCGGGCGTCGACGTTCGCGAAGCTCGCCCCGCCCGCCGTACGCGCGCTGACCACCGACGTGCCGGTGCCGTCGACCCGGATGTCGCGGAAGCGGACGTTGTCGATGCGGACGCTGTCCTTCACCGGCCAGTCGCTGACCAGCATGATCGCGTTGTAGGTGCTGTCCAGGTACGCGTCGCCGGTCACCTGGATGTCCGCGGCGTCGATGCTGCGGTCCAGCGCGTAGAACCAGATCGCGCCGAGGCCGATGTTCCAGTTCAGGTCGTACGTGCCGGCCCGCACAGTGGTGTTGCCGGTGATCCGCAGTCGGCCGGTGAACGGCTCGGCCCCGAACCGGGAGCCCACCTGGATCGCGCTGCCCTCGCGTACCGGGTCGGCGATCAGGTTGTGCGCGACGGTCAGGTCGGCGCCGCCGTACAGCGCGATGCCGTTGGCGAGCACCGGCGACTGCACCGTGTTGTAGGCGAACGTGTTCGACGCGTTCGCCGTACCCTCCGACCACATCGCCAGCGCGTCGTCGCCGCTGTTGCGGACCACCGAGTTCGTCACCGACGAGTGCGTGACGCCGGTGTGGAAGTTCAGCCCGTCGGCGATCTGGTCGGCGATCACCGTGTTCGTGACCCGCAGGCCGGTCATCGGCCCGTCGAACCACATGCCGACCTTCGTGTGGTGCAGGTAGAGGCCGTCGATGGTGCTGTGGTTCAGCGCCCCGCCGACGGCGTTCACCTGGTCGGTGTCGATCCGCTCCCGCACGTCGCCCTCGATCGCGAAACCGGACAGGTGCACGTCGCTGCTGCCGCCGTCGGCGGCGTCGCGGCCGTAGAAGCCGACGCCCGTGTGGCGGGAGCCGTCGGGCGCCGGGGTGTCCAGGGCGACCTCGCGCCCACGCACGATCGTGTACCAGCTCCCGGCCCCGGCGATCGTCACGTCGTCGACGATTATGTGCCGGTTGACCTGGTAGGTGCCCGGCGGCAGGTAGAGCGGGCGGTCCACCCGGCGGGCGTACGCGATCGCGCGGTCGAACGCGTCGGCGGACTCCCGGCGGCCGGTCGGGTCGGCGCCGAAGGACAGCGCGTTCACCGCGCGGGGGACCACGCGGGGCGGGGCGACCAGATGCGCGTCCACCAGGTCGATCACCGTCCACGCGGCGGCCGTGCCGCGCGGCGCGGTCAGCCGGACCACCTCGCCGGCCCGATGGGTACGGCCGAGCAGCAGGCGCTGCTCGTCGTAGAAGTGGTGCGGCCGGAACGGCTTGCTGATCACCGGCGCGGGCGTGGTGGCGGCCGGGACGCAGGAGCACTCGGTGATCCACCAGTCCGGGTGCAGCAGGTCGGCGCCGGGATCGTTTGTGAACGGGTACTGGTTGTAGAGCCAGGCGTACTGCGAGGTCAACGTCATGGTGCGGGCGGGCGCGTGCCCGACTGACACCCGCAGCGGCGCGGTGATCCCGCCGCCGCCCGGCGCGTCCGGGATGCTGTAGCGCACGGTCAGCGCGTTCGTGGCCCGGGGGAGCGTGAGTTCGACGTACTGGCCGGGCAGCAGGCGTACGGCCCGGCGGCCGGACGCCTCACCGGCGAGTGTGTACGCCGACCGGTCCGGCCCGATCACGGCGCCGGTGGTCCGGCCGTGTTCCGCCTCCTGTTCGACGTAGTCCACAGTCGCACCGCGACCGGCCACGAGCGCGGGGTCCAGCCCGGCGCGGGTCACCACGGGAGCCGGTCCGCGCGGCGGGCCCGCAGTGGCGGCACCGGGCGGTACGAGCAGGGCGGCGGCGACGAGCGCCGCCGCGAGGATCCTCGGCACGCTCCGCGACATCGGAGCACCCACTTTCTCGGGGGGGACGGGTGGCCTCGGCGGCGCAGGCCATCGACAAGGTTCCTCATGTTATTCCGGTGCTCTGTTGCCTTTCAAGCATCAATCTGCTCGCATCTTTCGGACCGCCTGCCTCCGCACGCGGCAAGAACCGACCACTTCAGCTGTTCATTTCTTGCAAGAATCCGACGTACGATTGCCGCCGTGACGAAGCGCCTGACCGAGGTGGCCCGCAAGGCGGGCGTCAGCGAGGCGACCGTGAGCCGGGTGCTCAACGGCCGCGGCGGCGTGTCCGAGGCGACCCGGACCGCCGTGCTGACCGCCCTCGACGTGCTCGGATACGAGCGCCCGACGAAACTGCGCGGCGAGCGTGCCCGCCTGGTCGGCCTGGTCCTGCCGGAGTTGCAGAACCCGATCTTCCCGGCCCTGGCCGAGGTGGTCACCGGCTCCCTCGCCCAGCGCGGCTTCACCCCGGCGCTCTGCGCCCGCACCATCGGCGGCGTGCCGGAGTCCGGATACGTGGAGATGCTGCTCGACCACCAGGTCAGCGGCGTCATCTTCGCCGGTGGCTCGTACGCCCTCGCCGACGCCTCGCACGAGCACTACCGGCGCCTGACCGACCGCGGCCTGCCCGTGGTGCTCGTCAACGCCGGCGTCGAGGAGCTGGGCTTCCCACGGGTGTCCACGGACGACGCGGTCGCCGTCGAGCAGGCGTACGGGCACCTGCGCTCCCTCGGCCACGAGCGGATCGGCATGGTGCTCGGCCCGGCCGACCACGTGCCCTCGCGCCGCAAGCTCGACGCCATGGTCCGGGCCGCCGGCTGGGGCGAGGACCGGTCCCTGGTGGAGCGGTCCAGCTTCTCCATGGAGGGGGCGCGGGTCGCGGCCACGAAGCTGATCGAGCGCGGTGCGACAGGGATCGTCTGCGCCAGCGACGTGCTGGCGCTGGGCACCATCCGGGCCGCCCGCCGCCTGGGCTGCGCCGTACCGGCCGACGTCTCGGTGGTCGGCTTCGACGACTCGGCGTTCATGACCTGCACCGATCCGCCGCTGACCACTGTGCGGCAGCCGATCGAGACGATGGGCCAGGCCGCTGTGGACCTCCTGGTGACCCAGATCGAGGGCGCCGGCGTGCTGCACGACGAGCTGCTGTTCGAGCCCGAGCTGGTAGTACGCGGCTCCACCGCCCCCGCCCCTCGCCGCTGACCCCCGGCGGCTTCCGCCGCCTCGCCCTGCCGCGCGGCGCCTCGCCACGTCCGTCGATCTTGGAGTAATGGCGCGCCCGGAATGCGGCCTACTTCCATTATCTGAGGTGCCACAACTCCAAGACCGACCGACGGGCCGCGCCGCAGTCGAGTTCTTGCATTCTCGCGTTCGCATCTTGCTGGGTTCGGTTCGCGTCGCTACAGTGACTCCACTCACACCTGACCCGGGGCGCGGTTTCCGGAGGCAGGGCGCGCGCCGGTTGCCGTTCCACCACCTGAGGGCAGCCGCGCGGTCACCGCACATCAGTGAAGGCCATGGATACACCCGTTCCCGAAGGGATGGACAGATGTCCGTACCGCAGTATCGGAAGGTCGCGGCGCTCGCGCTCGCGGCCGGCCTCGGGCTCAGCCTTGCGGCGTGCTCCACCAAGAGCGACGACAGCAGCGACGCCGGCGGCAAGGTCACCATCACCGTCGACTGCCAGCCGGTCGGCGCGCAGAAGGAACTGCTGAAGAACTGGAACGACGACGTCGCCGAGTTCCAGCGGCAGAACCCGGACATCGTCGTCAAGAGCGTCAGCGTCGGCGAGCAGTGCAACAACCCGCCGGACTTCACCGCCCGCCTCGCCGGCGGCACCGTCACCGACGTGTTCTACGGCTACATGACCGACCTCCAGCAGGTGCTGGACTCCGGTCAGGCGATGGACATCGGCCAGTACGCCACCAAGGACACCATCCCCACCTGGGACAGCGTCGACCCGGCGCTGAAGGAGGTCTTCACCGACGGCGGCAAGCTCTACGCCGTACCGGTGAAGAACTACTCGATGGGCCTGATCTACAACAAGGCGCTGTTCCAGCGGGCCGGGCTCGACGTGAACAACCCGCCGAAGACCTGGCCCGAGGTGCGGGCCGCGGCCAAGAAGATCTCCGCGCTCGGCGACGGCATCGCCGGGTACGCCGAGTACAGCGCCGGCAACACCGGCGGCTGGCACTTCACCTCGCTGCTCTACTCCCAGGGCGGCCAGGTGCTCAGCGCCGACGGCAAGAAGGCCGACTTCAACAACGCGATGGGCAAGCAGGTCCTGCAGAACCTCAAGGACATGCGGTACGGCGACAACAGCATGGGCAGCCGGCAGCTGCTCCAGTGGGGTGACCTGCTCACCAACGCCGGCGCCGGCAAGGTCGGCATGTTCATCGGCGCGCCGGACGCGACCCAGGCGATCGTGAGCCAGTTCCAGGGCAAGTACCAGGACTGGGCGATGGGTCCGCTGCCCGGCCAGGACGGGCCGGCCAAGGCCACGCTCGGCGGCGGCGAGGGTTACTTCTTCAAGAAGGGCCTGAGCCCGGAGCAGGTCAAGGCCGGTCTGAAGTGGCTCGCCTACCAGAAGCTGACCCCTGGCAAGGGCCAGTTCGACTACGTGCGCGCCAAGCCGCAGAACTACCCGGTCGGCCTGCCCCAGCCGCTGCTGTTCACGAACGGCAGCGACGCGCAGAAGCAGGAACTGGAGCTGCGCAAGGCCAACGCGAACGTGGACACCACCAACTTCGCGGTCTTCGAGGCCAACCCGGTGCCGATCAAGGGGGAGCCGCGCAACGCCCAGGCCGTCTACGCGGTGCTCGACGCCGCGATGTCCGGGGTGCTGACCAACCCGAACGCGAACATCGACGCGCTGCTCAAGACCGCCGAGGACAAGGTCAACCAGCTTCTGGCCGCGCAGAGCTGACCCGACCGGAGGTGGGGCCGGCGCACCGGCCCCACCTCCCCGAGCACCGCAGGAGTCGCCTTGGCGCTCACCACCGCCCCCGGTGCCACCCGCCGTCCCGGCCCCGCCGCGCCGACGCCGTCGCGTACCGCCGGACGCCGCGCCGGACTCGGCCGCAAGGTCCGGGACAACCTCACCGGGCACGCGTTCCTCATCGGCGCTGTCGTCTGCTTCGCCGTCTTCTCCTGGTACCCGATGGTCCGCGGCGTCGTGATGAGCTTCCAGCGCACCCGCCGCGGTGAGACCACCTGGGTGGGCTGGGACAACTACAGCCGGATCATCGCCGATCCGAGCTTCTGGACCGCCTGGAAGAACACGTTCGTCTTCACCGGCCTGGCGCTCGTCCTCGGCTACCTGGTGCCGTTCTTCGTGGCGATCCTGCTCAACGAGCTGCGCCACGCCAAGGGCTACCTGCGGGTGCTCGTCTACCTGCCGGTGATGCTGCCGCCGGCGTCCGCGCTGTTCCTGTTCAAGTTCTACGCGTACGACCCGAGCGAGGCGGGGCTGTTCAACGCGATCCTCACCGCGCTGGGACTGCCCACGTCGGAGTGGATGCAGTCGCCCACGATGACGATGCCGGCCATGGTGATCGCGTCGACCTGGATGAACATGGGCGGCGCCGTGCTGATCTACCTGGCCGCGCTGCAGAACATCCCCGGCGAGCTGTACGAGGCCGCCGAGATCGACGGCGCCGGGGTGTGGCGGCGAATCCTGCACGTGACGGTCCCGCAGACCCGGCTGATCCTCGCGCTGCTGGCGATGCTCCAGATCGTCGCCACCATGCAGCTGTTCATCGAGCCGCTGATCCTCGCCAACGGCGCCGGTACGCAGGACTCGGCGACCTCCGTGGCGTACCTGATCTACCAGCACGGGTTCTTCCAGAACGACCTCAACGGCGCCGCCGCGCTCGGCGTGATCATGCTGGTGGTGCTGGCCGGGTTCTCCGCCGTCTACCTGCGACTGACCGCGAGACAGGACTAGGACATGGCCGCCGACCCCACCACCCGTACCCTCATCTCCCACGCCCAGCTGCGGCGCGGTCGCGGCCGCGTCCTCTACTGGGTCGTGCTCTCCGTGGTCGTGGCCGGGTTCACGCTGGTGTTCCTCGGCCCGCTGTACTGGATGGTCACCGGCGCGCTGAAGTCCGGCCAGGAGATCGCCCAGACGCCGCCGTCGCTGTTCCCGCGCGACCCGCAGCCGGGCAACTACGTCGACGCCTGGAACAACCTGGATCTCGCGAAGCTGCTGTTCAACACGTTCTACTACGCCACCGGCGCGGTGGTGTTCCAGCTCGTCTTCGACACCGCGGCGGCGTACGCGTTGTCGAAGCTGCGCCCGGTGCTGGGCAAGCTGATCCTCGGCATGATGCTGGCGACGCTGATGATCCCGGCGATGGTGCTGATCGTCCCGCAGTACGTCACGGTGATCGACCTGCCGATCGTGCACGTCAACCTGCTCGACTCGCCGTTCGCGATCTGGCTGCCGCTGGTGGCGAACGCGTTCAACATCTTCCTGCTGAAACGGTTCTTCGACTCGATCCCGGAGGACCTGATGGCAGCCGCCGTGATGGACGGCGCCACCCCGCTGCGCACGCTCTGGTCGATCGTCCTGCCGATGTCCCGCCCGATCCTCGGCGTCGTGGCGATCTTCGCGGTGACGGCGGTCTGGAAGGACTTCCTCTGGCCGAAGCTGGTCATGCCGTCGCCGGAGACGCGGACCGTCAGCGTCGGCATCTACGCCTTCGCCGGCGGCACCCCGATGAACGTGGTCATCGCCGCGTCGGTGATCGCCGCGATCCCCACAGTCGTGCTGTTCCTGATCTTCCAGCGCAACATCATGTCCGGCCTGACCACAGGCGGCCTCAAGGGCTGACCCCGCGCCACCGCCCGCACCCGGGCCGCGAGCCCGCCGCAGCAGAACCGACCCGCAGAAAGCAGGTGCCCGTGTCCATGGCCGACAACAGCCCGTGGTGGCGCTCCGCGGTGATCTACCAGGTCTATCCGCGCAGCTTCGCCGACGGCGACGGCGACGGGATCGGCGACGTCGCCGGCATCCGGTCCCGCCTGGATCACCTCGCCGCGCTCGGCGTCGACGCCATCTGGTTCAGCCCCTGGTACCCGTCGCCGATGGCCGACGCCGGCTACGACGTGTCCGACTACCGCGACATCGACCCGGTCTTCGGCACCCTCGCCGAGGTGGAGGCGCTGATCGCGGAGGCGCACGCGCTCGGCATCCGCAGCATCGTCGACGTGGTGCCCAACCACTGCTCCGACGCGCACCCCTGGTTCCGGGCCGCGCTCGCCGGCGGGCCGGGCGCGCCCGAGCGGGACCTGTTCTGGTTCCGCGCCGGCCGGGGACCGGGTGGCGACCTGCCGCCCACCGACTGGACCGGCGAGTTCGGCGGCCCCACCTGGACCCGCACCACCGACCCGGACGGCACCCCCGGCGACTGGTACCTGCACCTGTTCGCCCCGCAGCAACCCGACTTCAACTGGGACCACCCCCGGGTCCGCGCCGAGTTCGAGGACATCCTGCGCTTCTGGTTCGACAGGGGCGTGGACGGCATCCGCATCGACTCGGCCGGGCTGCTGGTCAAGGACGGCACGCTGCCCGAGGTGCACCCGGACCGACCGCACCCGTTCCGCGACCAGGACGGCGTGCACGACGTGTACCGCGCCTGGCGGCGCATCGCCGACTCGTACCCGGGCGGGCGGGCCCTGGTCGGCGAGGTGTGGTTGCCCGACCGGCAGCGGTTCGCGAACTACCTGCGCCCGGACGAGCTGCACACCGCGTTCAACTTCGACTTCCTCGGCTGCGCCTGGGACGCCACGTCACTGCGGGAGAGCATCGACGGCACGCTCGCCGCGCACGCCCCGGTCGGCGCGCCGGCCACCTGGGTGCTGTCCAACCACGACGTCACCCGTCACGTCACCCGGTACGGCCGCGCCGACACCCGGTTCAGCTTCGCCGCCAAGCGCGAGGGCATCCCCACCGACCTGGAACTGGGCACCCGCCGGGCCCGTGCCGCCGCGCTGCTGTCGCTCGCACTACCCGGCGCCGCCTACGTCTACCAGGGCGAGGAGCTGGGGCTCTGGGAGGTCGAGGACATCCCGTACGAGTTGCGGCAGGACCCGATGTGGGAGCGGTCCGGACGGGTCGACCCCGGCCGCGACGGCTGCCGGGTGCCGCTGCCCTGGCAGGGCGACACCCCGCCGTTCGGGTTCAGCCCCGACGGCGCCGCAGCCGCGCCGTGGCTGCCGCAACCGGCGGACTGGAAGGACCGCACGGTCCGCGCCCAGACCGGCGATCCGCACTCGATGCTGGAGCTGTACCGGGCCGCGCTGACGCTGCGCCGCGCCGAACCCGCGCTCGGCGACGGCACGCTCACCTGGCTGCCCGCACCGGACGGCGTGCTCGCGTTCGCCCGCGAACCCGGCTTCACCTGCCTGGTCAACCTCGGCGACGCAGCGGTGCCGCTGCCCGCGCACGACCGGCTGCTGCTCGCCAGCGGCCCACTCGACGACGACCGGCTGCCACCGGACACCGCGGTCTGGCTGCGTACCCGATCGGCCTGACCGCGGCGCCGGCGGTCCCGTCCCGCCGCCGGCGCCGCGACACCGGCGGCCCGTCCCGGCCGCCACCACGCGACACACCTGGGGAGGAGGAAGGAGAGGCAACGCCGCACGGGGGATCTGGCCACCGACGAAAGGGAGCACACCCCGCATGGCCGAGCACCGCACCGAGCACCGCACCGAGCACCGCACTGCGCACCGCCGCCGCAGCACCGGCGTGGCCGCCCTCGCCGCCGCCGCGCTCGCCGCCTCGACACTCGTCGTCGTGGCGCTCACCACGACCGCCACCCCGGCGCGTGCCGCCGGACTGTCCCCGTTCGACATCACCGGACGCGGCGCCACGGTGCCGTTCCGGGAGCAGGAGGCCGAGCAGGCCGCCCACACCGGCACGAAGATCGGCCCCGACCGGCGCTACGGCACGCTGCCGTCCGAGGCGTCCGGCCGGGAGGCGGTCACGCTCGACGCCGTCGGCGAGTACGTCGAGTTCACGCTCACCGCCCCGGCCAACGCGGTCACGTTCCGGTACAGCCTGCCGGACAACGCCGCCGGCACCGGCCGCGACGCCACCATCGACCTGCGCGCCAACGGCGCGCTGGTCAAGGCGGTGCCGGTCACCTCCCGGTACGGCTGGTACTACGGCGGCTACCCGTTCAACAACAACCCGGGCGACACCAACCCGCACCACTTCTACGACGAGACCCGGACCATGTTCGGCACCACGTACCCGGCCGGCACGAAGATCCGCCTCCAGGTCTCCTCGACCGCCCAGTCACCCACGTTCACCATCGACCTGGCCGACTTCGAGCTGGTCGGCGCGCAGATCACCAAGCCGTCCGGCGTGCTGGACGTGGTGACCGACTTCGGCGCCGACCCGACCGGCGCCACCGACTCGACGGCGAAGTTCCAGGCCGCCGTGGACGCCGGCAAGGCACAGGGCCGGACGGTGTGGATCCCGGCCGGCACGTTCACGCTCTGGGACCACGTGGTGGTCGACGGCGTGACGCTGCGTGGCGCCGGCCCCTGGTACTCGGTGCTCGGCGGCCGGCACCCCACCGACCGCAAACGCGCCGCCGGCATCTACGGCAAGTACGTGCCGGGCGGCGGCTACTCCGGCGAGATCCGCCCGCACGAGGCCGGCGGGCCCAGCCGCAACGTCACGCTGCGGGACTTCGCCGTCATCGGCGACATCCGGGAACGCGTCGACGAGGACCAGGTCAACGCCATCGGCGGCGCGATGACGAACTCCGTGGTGGACAACCTGTGGTTGCAGCACACCAAGGTCGGCGCCTGGATGGACGGGCCGATGGACAACTTCACCATCCGCAACAGCCGGATCCTCGACCAGACCGCCGACGGGGTGAACTTCCACTGGGGCGTCACCAACTCCACAGTCACCAACACGTTCGTCCGCAACACCGGTGACGACGCGCTGGCCATGTGGGCGCAGAGCGTGCCGAACGTCGGCAACTCCTTCACCCGCAACACCATCGGCGTGACGATCCTGGCCAACCACCTGGTCACGTACGGCGGGCGGGACATCACCATCGCCGACAACGTCACAGCCGACTCGGTCACCAACGGCGGCGGCATCCACGTGGCGAACCGCTATCCGGGCGTCACCGGGCCGACCGCCGTGGCCGGCACCATCACGGTGGCCCGCAACACGCTGATCCGCAACGGCAACTCCGACTACAACTGGCAGTTCGGTGTGGGCGCGATCTGGTTCTCCGCGCTCAACGAGCCGATCCAGGGCGCCACGATCAACGTCACCGACACCGACATCCTGGACAGCTCGTACGCGGCGCTGCACTGGATCGAGGGGCAGACCAGCGGCATCTCGTTCGACAACGTGCGCATCGACGGCGCGGGCACGTACGCGCTCCAGGTGCAGGCGCCCAGCCAGGTCCGGTTCACCAACGTCCGCGCCACCGGCATCGCCCAGTCCAACCCGATCCACAACTGCGTCGGCAGCGGCTTCCAGATCACCCAGGGCACCGGCAACTCCGGCTGGTACACGCCCACCCCGTACTGCGGGCCGTGGCCGCAGCCGCAGTGGGGCAACGGCCCGTCCAGCCCGCCGCCCACCAGCCCCGCGCCGACCACGGCAGCGCCGACGACGGCAGCGCCGACCACCGCGCCGCCGACCACGCCGCCGCCGGCCGGCGGGAACCTGGCGCTGGGCCGGCCGGCGACCGCCACCAGCACCACCCAGACGTACGCCGCCGGCAACGCCGTCGACGGCAACCCGGCCAGCTACTGGGAGAGCGCCAACAACGCGTTCCCGCAGTCGCTCACCGTCGACCTCGGCGCGTCGCGCACAGTCGACCGGGTGGTGCTGAAGCTCCCGCCCGGCTGGGAACGGCGCACCCAGACGCTGTCCGTGCTCGGCTCCACCGACGGCTCCTCGTACACCACGCTCGCCGCGTCGGCGGGCCGCGTGTTCGACCCGGCCGCCGGCAACACCGTGCCGATCGCGCTGCCGTCCGGCGACCGCCGGTTCGTCCGGGTCACAGTCACCGGCAACACCGGCTGGCCGGCGGGCCAGCTCGCCGAACTGGAGGTGTACGGCGGCGGCACCACCACACCGCCGCCTGCCACGACGCCGCCGCCCACCACCGCGCCGCCGGCCGGGAACCTTGCGGCGGGCCGGCCGGTGGCGGAGACCAGCCACGCCGACGTGTACGGCGCCGCCAACATCGTCGACGGCAACGCGAACACCTACTGGGAGAGCGCCAACAACGCCTTCCCTCAGTCGGTGACAGTCGACCTGGGCAGCGCCCGGCCGGTCGCCCCGGTGGTGCTGAAGCTGCCCCCGTCGTCGGCCTGGCAGACCCGTACCCAGACCGTCTCCGTGCTCGGCTCCACCGACGGCTCGTCGTTCTCGACGCTCAAGGCGGCGGCCGGCTACACGTTCGACCCGGCGGGCGGCAACAGCGTGTCGATCGCGCTGCCCGCCGGTGACCGCCGCTTCGTGCGGCTGACCTTCACCGGCAACACCGGCTGGCCGGCCGGCCAGCTGTCCGAGTTCGAGGTGTACGCCTCCTGACCCGGCGCGGCGGGGACCGGCCCGGCCCCCGCCGCGCCACCGCACCCCACCCCCGAACGCCTCTCCACCTCCCCCGGGAAGAAGGTGTCCGTCCACCATGTCCAGACTCCGTACCGGAATCGTCGCGGTGCTCGCCGCGGTCGGCCTGGTCGTCACCGCGGCCCCCGCCCCACCGGCACTCGCCGCCGGCGGCCCGAACCTCGCCGCCGGGCGCACCGCCACCGCCAGCAGCGTCAACGGCCCCTACGTCGCGGCCAATCTGACCGACGGCAACCAGGGCAGCTACTGGGAGAGCAGCGGCGCGCTGCCCCAGTGGGCGCAGGTCGACCTGGGAACCAGCCGCGCCGTCGACCAGGTCGTGCTGAAGCTCCCGGCCGCCTGGGAGGCGCGCACCCAGACACTGTCCGTGCAGGCAAGCGCCGACGGCAGCGGCTTCACCACTGTCGTCGCGTCCGCCGCCCGCACGTTCAGCCCGGCCGCCGGCAACACCGTGACGCTCGGCTTCACCGCCACCGACGCCCGCTACCTGCGGGTCGTGATCACCGCGAACACCGGCTGGGCCGCGGCGCAGCTCGCCGAGCTGGAGGTGTACGGCGCGGCCACCTCCTCGACCAACCTGGCGCTCGGCCGGACCATGACCGAGAGCGGCCACGCCGACGTGTACGGCGCGGGCAACGCCAACGACGGCAACGCGGCCACCTACTGGGAGAGCCCGAACAACGCGTTCCCGCAGTGGATCCAGGCCGACCTGGGCGCCGCCACCGGCGTCAACCGGCTGGTGCTGCGGCTGCCGTCCGGCTGGGGCGCGCGCACCCAGACGATAACCGTGCAGGGCAGCACGAACGGCTCCACGTTCGGCACGCTCGTCGGGTCCGCGTCGTACGCGTTCGACCCGGGCGGCGGCAACACGGTGACTGTCACAGTGCCCACCGCGTCCACCCGGTACGTGCGGCTGCTGTTCACCGCCAACAGCGCCTGGCCCGCCGGGCAGCTCGCCGAGCTGGAGATCTACGGCCCGGCCAGCGGCGACACCCAGGCGCCGAGCGCGCCGGGCAACCTCGCGTTCACCGAGCCCGCCACCGACCAGGTGCGGCTGACCTGGGCCGCGTCCACCGACAACGTCGGCGTCACCGGCTACGACGTGTACGCCAACGGCGTGCTGCGTACGAGCGTCGGCGGGTCCACGCTGACGTACACCGACACGCAGCCCGCCGGGACCACCGTCTCCTACTACGTGCGGGCGCGCGACGCGGCAGGGAACGTGTCGGCGAACAGCAACACGGTGACCCGGACCGGCAACACCGGTGACACGGTCGCGCCCACAGCGCCCGGCAGCCTCGCCTACACCCAGCCGGCGAGCGGGCAGATCCGGCTGACCTGGACCGCGTCCACGGACAACGTGGGCGTCACCGGCTACGAGGTGTACGCCAACGGCACGCTGCGCACCACAGTGAGCGGATCCACGCTGACCTGGACCGACAGCCAGCCGGACAGCGCCACCGTCTCGTACCACGTGCGGGCCCGCGACGCCGCCGGGAACGTGTCGGCGAACAGCAACACCGTCACCCGCACCGGCAGCGGCACCGGCGGCACCAACCTGGCGGTCGGCAAGCCCGCCACCGCGTCGTCGATGGTGCACGTGTTCGCCGCCACCAACGCCGTCGACAACGACGTCACCACGTACTGGGAGGGCGCGCCCGGCGCGTACCCGAGCACGCTCACCGTCGCGCTCGGTGCCAACGCGAGCATCAGCGCCGTCGTGGTGAAGCTGAACCCGGACCCGGCGTGGGGCGCGCGCACCCAGACGTTCCAGGTGCTCGGCCGGGAACAGTCCGCGTCCGGGTTCACCAGCCTGGCCGGCTCCGCGACGTACTCCTTCAACCCGAACAGCGCCAACACGGTGACCGTCCCGGTCTCCGCGACCGCCGCCGACGTCCGGCTCCAGTTCACCGCGAACTCCGGCTCCTCCAACGGGCAGGTCGCCGAACTCCAGGTCATCGGCGTTCCGGCGCCCAACCCGGACCTCACCGTCACGGCCGTCACCGCGTCGCCGTCCGCGCCGGTGGAGACCGACACGATCACGCTGTCCGCCACCGTGCGCAACGCCGGCACCGCGGCCTCCGCCGCCACCACCGTCACCCTCTACCTGGGTACGACGAAGGTCGGCACCGCCGCCGTCGGCGCGCTCGCCGCGGGCGCGTCGAGCACCGTCTCGGCGAGCATCGGCGTACGCGACGCCGGCAGCTACCCGCTCACCGCGAAAGTCGACGAGTCGAACGCGGTGATCGAGCAGAACGAGGCGAACAACTCGTACATCAGCCCGACCCCGCTGACGGTGAGCCCGGTCGCCAGCTCCGACCTGGTCGCCTCCGCCGTCACCTGGTCACCCGGCACGCCGAGCGCCGGCGCGAGCGTCTCCTTCGCGGTGACGCTGCGCAACCAGGGCACCATCGCGTCGGCGAGCGGCGCGCACGGCATCACGCTGACGGTGCGCGACCAGTCCGGCGCGGTGGTCCGCACGCTCACCGGCTCGTACAGCGGCACGATCGCCGCCGGTGCCACCGCCGGACCGGTGTCGCTCGGCACCTGGACCGCCGCCAACGGCCGGTACACGGTGCGGGTGGTCCTCGCCGACGACGCCAACGAGCTGCCGGTGAAGCGGCAGAACAACACCAGCGACCGGTCGCTGTTCGTCGGCCGCGGGGCCAACCTGCCGTACGACGCGTACGAGGCCGAGGACGGCGCGACCGGCGGCGGCGCGCAGGTGATCGGGCCGAACCGCACCATCGGCGACCTCGCCGGGGAGGCGTCCGGCCGCCGCGCGGTCACACTGAACACCACCGGCGCGTACGTCGAGTGGACCACCCGCTCGGCGGCGAACGCCCTGGTCGCCCGCTTCTCCATCCCGGACGCGCCGGGCGGCGGCGGGATCGACTCGACCATCAACATCTACGTCAACGGCGTGCTGCACAAGCCGATGAGCCTCACCTCCAAGCACATCTGGCTCTACGGTGCCGAGGCCGGGCCGAGCGACTCGCCGAGCGCCGGCGCGCCCCGGCACCTGTACGACGAGGCGAACGTGCTGCTCGACACCACGGTCCCGGCCGGCAGCCGGATCCGGCTCCAGAAGGACCCGGCGAACACCACCACGTACGCGATCGACTTCGTCGACACCGAACTGGTGTCGCCGCGCGCGAACCCCGACCCGGCCCGCTACAAGGTGCCGACCGGGTTCAGCCACGCCGATGTGCAGAACGCGCTCGACGCGGTCCGGATGGACACCACCGGCACCCTGGTCGGCGTCTACCTGCCCGCCGGCACGTACGAGACGGCGCAGAAGTTCCAGGTGTACGGCAAGGCGGTGAAGGTCGTCGGCGCCGGCATGTGGTTCACCCGGTTCCAGACGCCGCGCAACCAGCAGAACACCGACGCCGGTTTCCGGGTCGAGTCCTCGGCGAGCGGGTCGACGTTCGCCCACCTGGCGTTCTTCGGCAACTACACGAACCGGATCGACGGGCCCGGCAAGGTGTGGGGCGAACTGAAGGACGTGGACGACCTGACGCTGGACAGCGTCTGGGTGGAGCACACGGTCTGCGCGTACTGGGGGGTGAGCGTGGACGGGTTGACCATCCGGGACAGCCGGTTCCGCAACACCTTCGCCGACGCGGTGAACATGACGAACGGCAGCACCAACAACCTGGTCACCAACTCGGAGGGCCGCTCCAACGGCGACGACGCGTTCGCGCTGTTCTCCGCCACCGACCAGGGCGCGTCAGGCGGCAACCACGGCAACGTGTTCGAGAACCTGACCGCCACGCTCACCTGGCGGGCGGCGGGGCTGGCCGTGTACGGCGGCTACGACAACGTGTTCCGCAACCTGTACATCGCCGACCAGCTCACGTACTCGGGCATCACGATCAGCTCGCTGGACTTCGGCTATCCGTTCGTCGGGTTCGGCGCCAGCCCGCCCACCCGGTTCGAGAACATCTCGCTGATCCGGTCCGGCGGGCACTTCTGGGGCGCGCAGACGTTCCCGGCGATGTGGTTGTTCTCCGCGTCGAAGGAGTTCCGCGGCATCCGGGTGAGCGACGTGGACATCGTCGATCCGACGTACTCGGGGATCATGTTCCAGACCAAGTACAACGGCAGTCAGCCGGAGAACCCGATCACCGACACGGTGCTGACGAACGTGTCGATCTCGGGGGCGCGGCGCAGCGGTGACGCGTTCGACGCGAAGTCCGGCTTCGGCATCTGGGTCAACGAGATGCCCGAGGCGGGTCAGGGCCCCGCGGTCGGCGCGGCGACCTTCACCAACCTCCGCCTGACCGACAACGCCCAGGACATCAAGAACACCACAACAACCTTCACCATCACCCGCAACTGACCCCCGCCCCCGCCCCCGCCCTCGCCCCGCCCCCGCCCTCGCCCCGCCCCGCCCCTTCCGCCCCGCGATCTTGCACTTTCGGCCCCCGTGATGCCGGATTACTCCTGCTATGAGGGGCACCAAACTGCAAGATCGCGGGTGTGGGGCGGGGTGGGGTGGGGCGCGCGGGGGCGGGGTCGAGTGGCGGCGTCAGCTGCCGCGGTCAGTGGGGGAGGGCTGTGGAGAGGCGGCGGATGGCCTCGTCCATCTGCTCGGGTGGGGCGGCGGCGTACGTCAGGCGCAGGTGGGGGGCGGGGGGTTCGGCGGCGTACCAGGGACGGCCGGGGAAGACGGTTACCCCCGCTGCCGCGGCCGCAGTGGTCACCGCTACGTCGTCGGTGTTGTCGGGCAGCCGTACCCACAGGTGCAGTCCACCGCGCGGGACGTCGCGCGGTGTCAGCGACGGCAGGTGCCGGTCCAGCGCGGCGAGCAGCGCCTCCCGGCGGGCCCGCAGCTGGACGCGCAGGCTGCGGCGGTGCCGGTCCCAGGCCGGCGCGGTGAGGAACTCCAGCGCGGCCTGTTGCAGCGGCCCGGCCACGAAGAGGTCGTCGAGCAGGCGGGCGGCGCGCAGCCGTGCCCCGGCCGGCCCGCGCGCGCCGATCGCGGCGATCCGCAGGCCGGGCGCTGTGGACTTGGTCAGCGAGCGCAGGTAGACGACGTGCCCGTCCGGGTCGTCCGCGGCCAGCGGCGGCGGGGCGTCGCCGTCGATGGTGAGGTCGCGGGCGTAGTCGTCCTCGACCAGGAACGCCCCGGCCTCGCGGACCGCGTCGGCGACCTGGGCGCGCCGGGCGGGGGAGAGCGTCGCGCCGTGCGGGTTGGCGTACAGCGGCTGGCAGTAGAACAGGCGGGCGCCGGTGCGGGCGAACGCGGCGGCGAGCTGGTCGGGGCGTACCCCGTCGGTGTCGGCGGGGACGGGCACCACCCGCAGCCCGGCGGCGCGCGCGGCGGCGAGCGCGCCCAGGTAGGTGGGGGACTCGACCAGCACCGTGTCGCCGGGCGTGGTGAGCGCCCGCAGCGTCGAGGAGAGCGCCGCCTGACCGCCCGGGCAGATCACCATGTCCTCGGCGCGCAGGCCGCCACCCGCCTCGCGGGCGAACCAGGCGCGCAGGTCGAGGCGCCCCTCGACCGGGCCGCGCTGCCAGGCGGCGGGCTGCCGGGCCGCGCGGGCGAGCGCCGCACCGAGCGCGGTAGCCGGCTGGAGGTCCGGGTCCAGGTAGCCTCCGGTCAGCGGGATCGCGCCCGACGGCGGTAACGCCAGCAGCGCCTGCATCTCCTCCTCACCGCCCCGCCGCGAGCCCAGCGCGACGGTCTGCCACGACAGGTCCGCCCGCGGCGGGTCGGCGCGCCGGGCGGCCACGTACGCGCCGCGACCCGGCCGGGTCTCCACCAGCCCGTCCGCGACGAGCCGCCGGGTCGCCTCGGCGACTGTCACGGGGGAGACGTGATGGTGCGCGGTCAGCTCCCGTACCGACGGCAGCCGCGTGCCGGGGGCGGCGTCAGCGGCCAGCGCACCCAGATGCCGGACCACACGGTCGATAGCGCTACCATCGTTCATGACGGCACAGAGTAGCGCTACTGCGCGCACGACGGTAACGGTGAGGCCGGGCGCCGGGATCGCCCTCGGCGCGCTGGGTGTGCTGGCCTTCAGCATGTCGCTGCCGGCCACCCGCGTCGCGGTGCACACACTCGACCCGTGGTTCGTCGCGTTCGGACGGGCGGTCGGCGCGGCGCTGCTCGCGTGGGGCTACCTGCGGCTGACCGGCGCGCCGCGCCCCACCCGGGACCAGTGGCGACGGCTGTCGATCGTCGCGCTCGGCGTCGTGGTCGGCTTCCCGCTGTTCACCTCGCTGGCGCTCACCACGCAGACGTCGGCGCACGGCGCGGTGGTCGTCACAGTGCTGCCCGCCATGACCGCCGTGTTCGCGGTGCTGCGGGCCGGCGAACGGCCGCCGCCGCTGTTCTGGATCGCCAGCGCCGCCGGTCTGGCGCTGGTGCTCGCCTTCCTCGCCGCCGGCGGCTCGATGCGCGGCGCGCTGTCCGCGGCCGACGTGTTCCTGCTCGCCGCCGTGGTGCTCTGCGGCCTCGGGTACGCCGAGGGCGGCCGACTGGCCCGCGAACTCGGCGGTGCCCGCACGATCTGCTGGGCGTTGCTGCTGTCGCTCCCGGTCACCGTGCCGGTCACGGCGGTGGCCGCTCTCGTCCACCCTCCGCAGGGCGGCGTCGCCAACTGGGCCGGGTTCGGCTACCTCACAGTGGTGTCGATGTTCCTCGGCTTCTTCGCCTGGTACGCCGGCCTGGCCCGGGGCGGCATCGCCAAGGTCGGCCAGATCCAGCTCGTCCAGCCGGTGCTCACGCTGATCTGGTCGGCAGTGCTGCTCGGTGAGGCGGTCACGCCCGGAGCGCTGGTGGTGGCGGGTGCGGTGCTCGCCTGCGTCGTGCTCATCCAGCGCACCCGGGGCGGCGGCACACCGGCGCGCGCCCCGGGCGGCCCGTCCTCAGCGGACCGGCCCGCCCCGGGCGGGGCGTCCTCAGCAGGGCGCGATGGTGCCGGTCACGCCGGAGACGTACGCGTGGCTGATGAAGTGTCCTGACGCGAGGCGGTTCCACTGGGTGGTGGTCCGGTACGGGCCGGTCACCGACTGGCCGACGACCGAGCACTCGATCGGCACGTTGGCGTAGGTGGCGGCCAGGCCGACGACGGGGTTGCTCGTGCCGGGGCCGGAGCGGATGTTGAGCGGGCCGCTGCCGATCCGGCCCCGGGTGCCGGTGCCGGTCCAGAGGTAGGCGACGTCGACCCAGGCGTTGTCGGTCAGCAGCAGACCGTCCCAGAACGTGCCGTCGGCGAGGTCGATGCCGGCCGGGCTGCCCACCGTGCGCCCGAACTGGTCCCGGCCGCCGTTGTAGCCGCTCTGGTACGCGGCCTGGGCCTCGGGCCGGCCCTGCGGCAGGTCCTTCCACATCTCCCGGGTGCTGCTGGGGTTCCAGTAGTCGTCCCTGGTGTTCCACGGTCCGATGTCCCAGACCGGCGCGTACTCGCAGCGGCTGCGGGTGGTGGTGCAGACCCGCACGGTGTAGTCGCCGGTGTTCTTCGGCGCGAGGCCGCGGGCCGAGGGCAGCGCGACGAAGTGGTCCCGCGAGACGATCACGTGCCCGTTGGCGGTGGTGCCGCCGACCAGGCCCTCGCGGGTGGCGTACACCCGGTAGGTGAGGCCCGGGGTGGCGGCCGTGACGGCGGCGACCGAGTCGGCGACGAGCCGTACCGTGCGCAGGGTGGGCGTGGCGGACGGCCGTTCGGCGGTGAGCGCCACCCGGATCTGCATCCGGGTGACGGGCTGGTCGAAGACGGCCTCGCCGGACACGGACCGCCACTCGGTCCACGCGCCCGACCGCCAGCCGCGCGCCGCCACCTCGACGGCGCCGCCCCGGCCGGTTGTCGCGGCGATGTCGGCCCGGACCCGGTTGGCCGGCACGGCGAGCGGGTGGGGCGCGGTGACGAGCATGCCCTCGGCCGCCTGCCGGCGCTGGGCGGCCGGTCGGCTCGCCGCGCCGGCGAGGCGCAGTCCGGCGCCGGACCAGCGGACGTTGACGTCGTCGGAGTCGACGACCGTGAGGTCGGCGTTCCACGTGTTGCCGGTGACAGCCGGTTCCGCCAGGGGAGCGGCGGGCGCCGGCGAGACGGCCAGGACGGCGGCGATCGCGCCGGCGACCGCCGCCAGCGGGCGGCTCGTGCGGGGGTGGTGCATGGGCGCTCCTCGTGAGGGCATGAAGTAGACAAACTTCGATCTCTGGGTGACGTGCAGGCAACCACCGATCACGCACCCCGTCAAGACGCCGCCCCGCGCGCCCGGACGCCCCGAACAGTGCAAAAAACCTGCAAACGCCAGCTCTTGCCTTCCTGGAAAGCGCTTTCATACGATTGCGTTACATCGATGTTTCATGTGCGATCCGGGCATCGCAGATGAACGACATTCGCCGGCGACGCGTCTGATCGCGTCGCGGCTCCTCATTATTCCCATTCGGTGACTGCCGCTGCTCGGCGGCAATTCCCGCATGCTCGAAAAAGGAATGAGGCGACATGAGAAGACCAGTCGCGCTGCGACTCCACGCGGCACTGGCCACGGCGGTCGTGGGAATCGCCGTCGCCGTGGTGCTGCCGTCCCCGCAGGCGTCGGCGGCGGCCGGCAGCGCCACCGGCTACGCCACCCAGAACGGCGGCACCACCGGCGGCGCGGGCGGGCAGACCGTACGCGCCACCACCGGCACCGCCATCCACGCCGCGCTGTGCGGCCGGGCCAGCAGCAGCACCCCGATCATCATCGAGGTGACCGGGACCATCAACCACGGCAACACCAGCAAGGTCTCCGGATCGAGCTGCAACACCGCCGACGGCGTGATCGAGCTGAAGCAGATCAGCAACGTCACCATCATCGGCGTGGGCAGCGGCGCCGTCTTCGACCAGCTCGGCATCCACATCCGCGACTCCCGCAACATCATCATCCGCAACGTGACGGTGCGGAACGTCAAGAAGTCCGGCTCGCCCACCTCCAACGGCGGCGACGCGATCGGCATGGAGAGCAGCGTCCGCAACGTGTGGGTCGACCACGTCACGCTGGAGGCGTCCGGCGGGGAGTCCGAGGGCTACGACGGCCTGTTCGACATGAAGGACGACACCCAGTACGTGACGCTGTCGTACAGCATCCTGCGCAACTCCGGCCGCGGCGGCCTCATCGGGTCCAGTGAGAGCGACCGCGGCAACGGCTACATCACGTTCGAGCACAACCTGTACGAGAACATCGACTCCCGTACGCCGCTGCTGCGCGGCGGCATCGCCCACATGTTCAACAACCACTACAACGGGTTGCACGAGTCGGGCATCAACTCCCGGGCCGGCGCGCGGGCCAAGGTGGACAACAACTACTTCCGCAACTCCAAGGACGTGCTCGGCACGTTCTACACCAGCGAGCGCGGCACCTGGCAGGTCAGCGGCAACATCTTCGACAACGTGACCTGGTCCTCGCCCGGCAGCGACAACTACCCGGCGGGTCCGAACGTGACCTCGACGACCACCGTGAGCGTCCCGTACTCGTACCGGCTCGACGCGGCGAGCTGCGTGCCGGACATCGTGCGGCAGACGGCGGGCGCCAACACCGGCCTGCGGGTGTCCGACGGCAACTGCACGCCGCAGTCTCCGGCGCCGACCACGCCGGGGCCGACCACGCCGGGGCCGACCACGCCCGCACCCACCACGCCGCCGCCGGGGACGACCACCCCGCCGCCGTCCGGCGGGACCAACCTGAGCCTCGTCTCCGGCGCCGGCGCGGACGGGTCCAGCAAGGCCGACGGCACCAGCTACGGCAACGTGCGCGACGGCAACCTGAGCACGTACTGGTCGCCGTCCGGGTCGACCGGCACCGTCTCGATCAAGTGGGGCTCGGCCACCACCGTGTCCCGCGTGGTCATCCGCGAGCCGTCGGGCACTTCGGGTTCGATCGGGTCGTGGCAGCTCGTCAACAACGACACCGGCGCGGTGCTCGCCTCCGGCAGCGGGGCCGGCCAGATCACGTTCGGCGCGACCTCGCTGAAGAAGATCAACTTCAAGATCAACAGCTCCGGCGGTACGCCGAGAGTGGGCGAGTTCGAGACGTACGCCAGTTAGCAGTCACACACGAGCGGGGGCGGCCGATCCGGCCGCCCCCGCCCTCGTGCGTGTCCCCGGTCAGAGGGTGAGCACGACCGTGGAGATGCTCCGCGCGCCGACGTTCACCGTCACCTGGTTGCCGTTCACGCCCACCGGCTGGCTCGCCGCGCTGGCATTCTGCGACGTGGCCACGTACTCCGCCCGGCTCACGTTCTGCGGCGCCTGGATGACCGCGTTGTTCACCGCGCTCGTGGACCGGTTGAGGATCACCAGCGTGACCTTCCCGTCGCCGGAGTAGGCGGTCACCTCCAGCGGCGACGCCTTCGAGCTCTTGGTCAGGGCGACCCGCTGGTAGCCGGGCCGCACGTACTTCGCGTACTGCGAGAACGCGTACCCCCGCTTGAGCGGCGCCCCCGCCACGGTGCCGTACGCGGACTCCCCGTCACCGATGAACGAGTAGTAGCGCTTGCCGTACCACCAGACGTACGCGCTCCAGTTCGACTCCATCGACTTGTGCACGGTGCGCATGATGTCGTCGAGCGTCTCGTTCCAGACCGTGGCGTTGGCCGGGTTGCCCCAGATGTTCGAGCCGCTGCCGTCGGCCTCGTGCAGGTTCCACTCGGTCATCCACACCGGCTTGTTGTACTGCTGCGCCAGCGTGTACGGCTTCAGCCGGCCGGACGCCTCGGTGCCGTACAGGTGACCGCCGATGTAGCCGATGTTGTTGCGGGCCGCCGCGTCGTTGAGCGTCGGGTCGGTGTAGCCGTAGTTCAGGTTCACCGCCTCGGCGACCATCAGCTTGGTGTTCTGCACCTTGGCGCCCTGCTCCCGCACGAAGGTCTGGAGTTCGGTGCCGCTCCAGTCCATCGAGTCGTAGTCCGGGTGCCAGTCCGGCTCGTTCTGCACTGACGTGACGTCGATCGTCACGCCCTGGTTGCGCATGTACTGGACGTAGCTGTTGAGGTGGCCGGCGTAGTCGTCGTAGTAGTCGGTGCGCAGCTTGCCGCCGTTGATCCGGCTGTTGTTCGTCTTCCAGGCCGCCGGGGCGGTCCACGGCGACGCCATGATCTTCACGTTCGACCCGTACGACTTCGCCGTCCGCAGCGCGCTGACCTGGGTGCCCCACTCGCCGGACACCGGCGAGATGCCGGTACGCACGATGGACAGGCCGAGCTGGTTGGGACCGAGCCCGACGAGCGTCTGCGTCTCCGCCGTCGACCAGGCGCCGCCCCAGATCGACACCGCGGCGCCGAACCCGTCGATGGTCTGGTAGCGGCTGGCGGTGTTGACGGTGATGTCCGCCGCCCCGGTGGGCGGCGGGCTGCTGGGCGAGGTGGTCGGCGAACTCGTCGGGGAGGTGGACGGCGACGTGGTCGGTGTCGTCGTGCCACCGGTGCAGGTCACCCCGTTGAGCGCGAAGCTGGTCGGAGCGGGGTTGCTGCTGGTCCAGGCCCCGTTGAAGCCGAACGACGTGTTGCCGTTGGTGGGGATGGACCCGTTGTAGTCGACGTTGCGGGCGCTGACCGCCGCTCCGCTCTGGGTCACTGTGGCGTTCCACGCCTGGGTGACTGTCTGGCCGGCGGCGTAGGACCAGGTGAGCGTCCAGCCGTTGACCGGGTCACCGAGGTTGGTGACCGTGACGTTCGCGCCGAAGCCGCCCTGCCACTGCGACGACACGGCGTAGGTGACCGCGCAGCCGGCGGCTGCCGCCCCGGCCGGCAGCGCCGCGGCCACCGCTGTCGACGCCAGCAGGACGGCCCCGGCCGAGAACACCGCGGTACGGGTCGTCTTGTGCCTTCTCATCGGACCTCTCTCTTCTCGATCGGCCGGCTCAGCGCTGGAGGGTGAGTAGTCCGGGTCGGTAGGGCAGGAGGCCGTAGTCGCCGCCGGAGTTGGGGGAGCGGCCTTGGTAGAGCAGTTGGAGGTTGCAGGGGTCGACGGTGAAGGTCTGGTCGGCGGTGGTGCGGATGAGTTCGCCGTGGCTGATGTCGTTGGTCCAGGTGGCGCCGCTGTTGGCCTTGCCGGCGAACGGGTTGGACTCGGTGGCGGCCTGCGGGGTCCAGGATCCGTTGAGGCTGGTGGCGGTGAAGGAGCGGAAGTAGCGGCCCTGGGAGCCGATCGCCTCGACGATCATCAGGTAGCGGGTCTGCCCTTGCAGCTTGTAGACCTGCACGGCTTCGAACAGGTTGTTCGTCGAGTCCGACATGATGGTGGTGTAGGTGGAGCCGAAGCTGCCGGGGAAGTTGCCCAGGGGCATGCTGGAGCGGTAGATCTTGCCGTTGTCACCGGCGAAGAACAGGTACATGTTCTGGTCGTCGGCGATCAGGGTCTGGTCGATCGGGCCGGTGCCGGAACCGGAGATGCTGCCGGTGAACAGCGGCTGCGCCGACGACCACCCGTTCGGGTTGGTCGGGTTGGTCGAGGTGCGGTAGGAGAACGCGGTCGGTCCCCACTGGTAGGCCAGCACCCAGATGTTGCGCGGCGCGAAGTAGAACAGGGTCGGTGCCACAGTCCCCGACGACATCGCGTTCTGCGACGCGGAGGCCATCTCCGACCAGTTCGAGAACAACCCGAAGTTCATCGACCCCCACCGCGTTCCGGTGTCATGGGTGGTGGCGTAGACCAGGTGCCGGCCGTTGTAGGGCACGACTGTGAAGTCCTTCAACGACACCCAGCCCGAGCGCGGCTGCGCCAGAGCACCGGTCGAGGACCACCGGTACGACGACGGCAGGTTGCACGTCCCGCCCGGCGGCGGGGTCGTGGGCGGTGCCGTGGTCGGTGGGGCCGTGGTGGGCGAGCCGGTCGGGCCGCTCGTCGGCGTGGTGCCGCCGGTGCAGGTCACCCCGTTGAGCGCGAAGCTGGTCGGCACCGGGTTGCTGCTGCCCCAGGAGCCGTTGAAGCCGAATGACGTGTTGCCGTTGGTCGGGATCGACCCGTTGTAGCTGACGTTGCGGGCGGTCACAGCGGCTCCGCTCTGGGTCAGCTCGGTGTTCCACGACTGGGTCACCGTCTGCCCGGCGCCGAACGACCACGTCAGCGTCCAGCTCGACACCGGGTCGCCCAGGTTCGTGATGGTGACGTTGGCGCCGAAGCCGCCCTGCCACTGCGACGAGATCGCGTAGTTGACCGAGCAGCCCGCGGCGGCGGCTCCGGCGGGCAGCGCTACGGCGACCGACGCCGACGCCAGCAGCGCGGCGCCGGCCGATGCCCATATGGCATTGACTGACCTGGATCTGGACATGAATTGACCTCCTGCGGGGGCAGCGGCTCTGGCATTGGCGGTGGCGATTGTGTTGTGAGCGTTAACAGCCGCGTCAGGGATGTTACGGGAGCGCTCCCACGCACTCAACAACTCATTTCCGCACCCACCGAATCAGCCCCCGCGCCCATCCACGCGCGCCTGCGCACTGTCCGTCCGGGTCAGCCTGAGTCGATCATGAAGTTGACCGCCCTCAATGCGGACAAACCCGCGGTCTAACCTCATGATCGACGCGCTTCAAGGGCGCGGACGGGAGGGGGAGAGGGAGGGGTCAGGCGGGGGTGCAGGGGGTGTTGTCGGCGGTGCACGCCGCGGGGGAGTCGTGCTGGGGGTCCGGGTCGCGGACGTCGAACCGGATGGTGGCTGACTCGCCGCCCGGCAACGCCCCACCGGTGAACGTGACCACGGTGCCGTCCTGGGTGGCCTCGGCCCCGCTCACGCTGCCCACTGTGGCGCCGTCGTGCAGCGTCACGGTGACCGTCCAGCCCGGACGCGGTGACGGGCCGGGATTGCGCAGCACCACCTCGCCCCGGTAGCCGAAGACCCGGTCGGTGACCGTCTCGTAGGTGGCGGTCAGCGGTGCCGCCGCCACCGTCGAGGGCGTCGCGCTCGGCGTACGGCTGGGGGTGGGTGACGGCGTCGGCGAGGGCGACGCGCTGCGGCGGCTGGCACTGGGCGTGGGCCGCGCGGTCGTGGGCCGGGCCGACGGCGTGGCGCTGGACGGCATCACCAGCGAGGTCGTGGGCGTCGGCGCGGCCGGCGCGGGCGGCTCGTCGGCGGTGGCCCACACCGTGGCCCCGGCCGCGGCGGCGATCAGCGTCACCGTGCCGGCTGCCAGCAGCACCCGGCGCCGCCCGGGGCGGCGCTTCTCGTCGCCGAGCAGCCGGACCACAGGCAGTTCGGCGGTCAGGCCGCCCTCGGCGCGACGCAGGTCGACGTTCTGGAACGCCAGCCAGTCGAGGATCGCGGGCAGCCGTCCGGTGACCGCCTGCTCGTGCTGCTCGGCGCGGGCGTCGGCGTCCCAGTCGCCCTCTTCGAGCACCTCCCGCACGGACAGCCGGGTGCCGTGCGCGGTGGGGGTCAGGTCGCAGGCGAGCCGGGTGGCCCGGCCGGTCTCCCGGCAGCGGACCACCAGCCGGTCCGGCGCGCGCAGCTCGACGGTCTCCACCTCGGTGTCGCCGTCGTAGCCGGGCAGCGCGGCGGTGGCGAGGATCCACCTCTCGGACCCGGGCGCGCTGTCGGCGAACCACTTGGCCAGCAGCGCGCGTTCCGTGAGCGCCCGCCAGGTCCGGGCGGGCGGGTGGAACAGGTCGACCTCGGTGACGATCTCGATCACGCGGAGACTCTAGGGCCTGTGTCAAGGTCGGTGCGGGGCACTGTCGCCGTCGTCGCGCCAGCGAGCCCGCCAGGCGGCCTCGCTCTCCTCGGCGCTGGCCTTCTCCTCGTGTATCAGCCGGCGCAACGCGACCCGGGAATCGGCGAAGATCACCAGCTCGACCGCCACCAGTGCCACGCAGATGGCGGTGAGCAGACCCAGCGCACCGAGCGCCGGCAGGTGCCGGCCGACCGGCAGCGCCACGGCGAGCAGCACCACGGTGCCGACCCGGGACCAGGACAGCGTCCGCAGCGCGCGCCACTGGAACGCCATGTTGGCGGCGAGGTAGAGGAGCACGCCACCGAAGAGCAGCGGCACGGCCGGCCCGTGGCCGCGCTCCATCGGGCCGCCCGCCGGGTCGGTGACGATGCGGACCAGTTCCTCGGCGCCGATCGCGAACAGGATCACCCCGGCGATCATGGGCAGGTAGAGATAGGCGTACGCATCGCGGGCCAGCGCCACCCGCGCGGGGCCGTGGGCGGCGTGCAGCGCGATCCGGGCGGCCGGGCCGATCATGTCGAAGTGCGCCCACCAGAGCGCCGCGGTGAACAGGATGCCGAAGATCGCCGCCGGGATCGCCGGCCAGGTCACGGGCTGGCCGAGCAGGTTGCCGCCGACGCCGACCGAGATGACCGACTCGCCGAGCGCGATGATCAGGATGAGGTCGTACCGCTCGGTCCAGTGCTCGGCCGAGGTGATCTTCCAGCCGTCGGTGCCGGCCAGCAGGCCACTGCTGTACTGGATGGCCACCACCGCGATCCACAGCCCGTCGCGCAGCCACGGGCCGACCTCCGGGGACACACGCGGCGGCAGCAGCGCCGCCACCAGCAGCAGGCCGGCCGAGATCACCGCCTCCGGAAGGAACAGCCGCAGCTTGCGCCGGGCCGGCGGGTCGTCGCGCGTGGCGTACCAGTACAGGGCGGTGTGCACGAACCGGATCACCACGTAGCTGATCGTGACCAGGATCGGGCCGGCGCTGCCCTTGTCCAGGTCGCCGAAGGTCTGCGGCAGCGCGAGCGCGAACGTGAACAGCGCGATCATGCCGACCACCATGAGGATCGGCACGAAGCCCTCGCCGAGGCGCAGCCGGGCGGCGACCGCGCTGTGCACCACCCAGCACCACCAGAGCACGGCGAGCACCAGCAGCGCGTGCAGCAGTTGCCGCGGGGTCACGTTCGCGGCGGTGGCGCGCGTGATGATGAAGAAGGACACCACGAAGACGAGGTCGAAGAAGATCTCGAACCGGTCGACCCGGGTGGCGGGGGCGACGCCGGTCGCGGGCCCGAGCCCTTTGCGCCACCGGTCGCCACCCACCGGGCGAGTGTGTCAGCCCAGGTCAGGCCGGGTGCCGCTTTCGCCGGCCATTCCACCGGTCCGACGGGGAAGCCGCGCGCTCAGCCCGCCGCCGGGGCGGCCAGGGCGAGCACGTCGCGCAGCCCGTCGCGCAACGACCGCCCCGGGTGCTCCAGCCACTCGTGGGCGGCGATCCGCAGGGACGCGAGGAACGTCGCGGCGACGATCCGGGCCCGCAGCGCCGCGTCCGGTCCGGTCAGCCGGCGGGCCAGCTCCGCGGCCATCTCCCGCTCCAGGGCCGCGTACGCGCCGACTTGGTGGGCGGCCAGGCTCGGGTGGCCGTGCAGCCGGCGGCGCCGGCTGAGCCAGGGCTCGGCCGGATCGTCGTAGCCGTCCTCGGCCTGGACCAGGGCGGCCCGGGTCAGCGCGGCCCACGGCGACAGCTCCGCCGGTTGGTCCGCGACGAGCCTGAGGAGCCGTCGCAACCGCAGCGTGTCGCCGTGAAAGAGGGCCTCCTCCTTGCCGCCGAAGTAGTTGGAGAACGTCCGCCGGGAGACGTTCGCGGCGTCGGCGATCGCCTCGACGGTGATCCGGTCGGGGCCGTGCTCGACGGCGAGGGACAGCGCCGCCTCGTGCAGCGCCAGGCGGGTGGCCGCCTTCTTCCGCTCCCGCAGCCCGGTGCACTCCTCCATGGGCCAAGCGTAGGTGACCCATTTCTCAATGGGCAAACTTGCCTGCCGGGCAAGGTTTAGTGTTGATTGCTTGAGGCAACGAAGCGGCCACCCCGTATCGACACACCTGGAGGACGCGCGCATGAGCGCACCCACCACGACGGCTGCGGCCGCCCCCATGAGCAAGCGGAAGACGCTGGAGGCGCTCAGCGGTCTGCTGCTGGTGCTCTTCGTGGCCATGCTGAGCAGCACCGTGGTCTCGACCGCCCTACCGAAGATCATCGGCGCGCTCAACGGCTCGCAGACGCAGTACACCTGGGTGGTCACCGCCACCCTGCTCACCGCCACCGCGACCACCCCGATCTGGGGCAAGCTGGCCGACCTGTTCAACAAGAAGCTGCTGATCCAGATCGCCATCGTGGTGTTCCTGGTCGGGTCCGTCGCGGCCGGCTTCGCGCAGAGCGCCGGGCAGCTCATCGCCGCCCGCGCGTTCCAGGGCATCGGCGTCGGCGGCCTCCAGGCGCTCGTGCAGGTCGCCATCGCGGCCATGATCCCGCCGCGTGAGCGGGGCCGCTACAACGGCTACCTGGGCGGCGTCATGGCGCTGGCCACCGTCGGCGGCCCGCTGCTGGGCGGCCTGATCGTGGACACCTCCTGGCTCGGCTGGCGCTGGTGCTTCTTCGTCGGCGTACCGGTCGCGGCCGCCGCGCTGTTCCTGCTGCAGATCACCCTGAACCTGCCCACCGTGCGCCGGGACAACGTCAAGATCGACTACCTGGGCGCGACGCTCATCGCCGCCGGCGTCAGCGTGCTGCTGATCTGGATCTCGTTCGTCGACGACTCCTTCGCCTGGGTCTCCTGGCAGACCGGCGCCATGGTCGGCGGCTCGGTGCTGCTGCTCGCGCTCGCCGTCTGGGTGGAGGCGCGGGCTGCCGAGCCGGTGGTGCCGCTGCACATCGTCCGCGAGCGCACCACGGCCCTGGCGATCCTCGGCAGCCTCGCGGTCGGCATGGCCATGTTCGGCGGCGCGGTCTTCCTCGGCCAGTACTTCCAGATCGGCCGCGGCTACAGCCCGACCGAGGCCGGCCTGCTCACCATCCCGATGATGGCCGGTGTGCTGATCTCCTCGATCGTGGCCGGCCGGATGATCACCGCGACCGGGAAGATCAAGCCGTACATCGTGTTCGGGGCGGTCGTGCTGGTCATCGGGTTCGCCATGCTCGGCACCATCGACCACGAGACCTCGCTGGTCTTCGTCGGCCTCGCGATGTTCATCGTCGGCGTCGGCGTCGGCATGACCATGCAGAACCTGGTGCTCGCCGTGCAGAACACCGTCGCGCTCAAGGACATCGGCGCGGCCAGCGCCAGCGTCGCGTTCTTCCGCTCGCTCGGCGGCACCATCGGCGTGTCCGTGCTCGGCGCGGTGCTCGCCCGCCGGGTCAGCGACCGGATCACACACGACCTCGCCGCGGCCGGCATCCCCACCTCCGGCGGGGGCGGTGGCAGCACGCTCAACCTCGACGCGCTGCCCGAGCCGGTCCGGCAGATCGTGCGGGCCGCGTACGGGGACGCAACGGGGCACATCTTCCTGATCTCGGCCGCCATCGCGGTGGTGGGTATCGTTGCGGCGCTGCTGCTGCGCCCGGTCACCCTGCGTTCCAGCCTCGACCTGCCGGACACCGGCCGTTCGGTGGCGGTGGGAGCGGACGCCGTCGACGGCGCGCCCGCCTTCGACGAGGTGAGCGTGGACTCGGCCGGCCGGGAGGAACGCGCCCGCCGCTGAGCCCGTACCCCCAGGGCCGTCGCCGACCCCGGCGGCGGCCCTGGTCCATGCGGGGACGAACCGAAGGAGGAGCCGTGGACGTCACGCGGACCGCGCCCGCCCGCCTCGCCGCATGGCAGCGGGCCGCGCGCGAGCTGGCGCTCGTCGCTGTGCTCTTCCTGGCCTACAAGGCGGGCCGGCAGGTGGTGGCCGGGCACGCCGAGGTGGCCCTGGCCAACGGCGAGTGGGTAT
Organism: Micromonospora sp. CNZ296; assembly: GCF_007827635.1. Classification (NCBI taxonomy): domain Bacteria; kingdom Bacillati; phylum Actinomycetota; class Actinomycetes; order Micromonosporales; family Micromonosporaceae; genus Micromonospora; species Micromonospora sp. CNZ296. Next base: position 59,481 of record NZ_VISW01000021.1, on the reverse strand, counting down.
GGCGGCTGGAGCGGCTGCTGCGCCTGCCCGACGAGACGCTCGTGCAGGGACCGCTGCTGGCGCACGATCTGCTGGTGCGGGTGGCGAACTCCTACTACGCCTACGTGCACTTCCCGGCCACAGTGCTCTGCCTCGTCTGGCTCTGGCTGCGCCGCCCGGCCCACTACGTGCGGCTGCGGCGGGCCCTGGCAGCGCTCACCGCGGTCGCGCTGGTGCTGCACGTCTGCGTCCCGCTCGCGCCGCCACGGCTGACCGCGCTCACCGGGCTGGTCGACACCGGCACCCGGTTCGGGCCGAGCGTCTACGGACCTCCCGACACCGACCAGCTGAGCAACCAGTACGCGGCCATGCCGTCGCTGCACGTGGGCTGGGCGCTGGCGATCGCGGTGGCGCTGATGGCGGTCACCACCGGACGCCGCCGCCGGCTCTGGCTGCTTCATCCGCTGGTGACCGCGCTCGTGGTGGTGGTCACCGGCAACCACTACTGGCTCGACGGCGTCGTCGCGGTGGTGCTTCTCGTGGTGATCCTGGCCGTGCTGCCGACACCCGCACCGGACCTGCCCACGCTCCCGCCCGGACCGCTGCGCCCGCACGTGGTGCCGGCGCCGCGCCGGGCCGGCCGCCGCCGGAACCCGAAGGTCCCGGCGGCGGCCGACGTGCGGCTGCGGCCACCCGGCCGGGGCTGACCGCCGCTCAGCGCAGCGTGCAGACCGTGCCGTTGAGGCGGAACGCACCCACCGGCACGTTCGGTCCGCTGTACGCGCCGACGAAGCCCACAGTCGTGCTCCCGCCGTCGGCGGCGAGCCGCCGGTTGTCGGCGGTGGGCGTCACCCGGACGTCGCGGCCCTGCTGGTCCCAGGTGGCGCTCCACCCGCTGCTCACCTGCTGCCAGGCGGTCGGCCAGGTCCAGGTGAGCGTCCAGCCGTCGACGGCCTTCGCACCCGTGTTGATGACCTCGACGTTCGCCACGTACCCGTTGCCCCAGTCGTTGTCGTCGTCGAACCGCACCGCGCAGGAGCTCTCGGCGGGGCTGCCGGTGGCGAACGTCAGCGGCGGTGACGACCACGAGACCCGCCCGGCGGTGTCCCGTGCCAGCACGTTGACCGTGTAGCGGGCGCCCGGTTCGAGGTTGCCCACCGTGAGCGACGTGCCGGCGGTCTCGCCGAGCTGCTCGCTCACCGCGCCGTACTGGCGGTGCACCTCGTACTTGGCGATCGGGGATCCGCCGGGCGTGGCCGCCGGCCAGGAGATGGTCGCCGCGCGGTCGGTCACCGCGCTCGCCGTCGGCCGGCCCGGGGCGCCGGGCCGCCCGGCCGAGCTGCCGGCCGGTCGCAGCACGAGCGTGGTCAGCGAGTACGGCGGCAGCGTACGCGCTGTCGCGCCGCCCGAGCGGCCGGTGCTGATCCCGGTCGCGCCGTTGGCGAGCGTGTGCACCGTCGGCGCCTCGTCGGCCGGGGTGAACCCGGCGTAGTCGAGCGTCACCGGGTGGGCGTTCTCCGGGTCCTTGTTGAGCAGCAGGACCGCGACGCTGCCGTCCGGCCGGCGGACCGCGTGCGCGGCGACCAGCGGCTGGTCGGTCCCGGCGCGGACGAGCTGGTCACCGGGCCGGACGAACAGGTTCATCATCGACAACGCGTGGTACGGCGCGAACGGGGTGTTGAACGCCGGCTGGCACACCTCGCCGTCGCTGGTGCAGTTGCCGCTGGAGAGCAGCCCGAAGTCGCCGTAGTCGGTCTGCCCGGCCACCTCGGAGACGGTGCCGATGCCGTTGTGCACGTTCCACCACTGCACCGTGAACACGCCCTGCTCCAGCAGGCCGCTGTAGGCGTCGGCCAGGAACAGCGCGCCCGGCGCGGTGGTGCGGCCGGCGTCCACGTTCAGCTCGGTGAAGCTGATCTCGATCCGGTCCGCGCCGGGGCCGGCGTACCGGGCGATCTGCTGGCGCAGCAGCCAGACCGCGTCGGGCAGGTGGTTGGTGCGGGCCAGTGAGTCGGCGGCGCTGCCGCCCGGGTACCAGTGCACGTCCACGAAGTCGATCTTCGGGCCGGCGATGGACAGCACGGTCTGGTTCCACGGCCCCGGATCCGATCCGGCGGTGATGCCGTCCGGCCAGTTGCCGGGCATGGTGAGCACCGCGCCGACCTTGATGCTCGGGTCGACCGCCTTCATCGCGTCGGCGTACTCGACCACCAGCCGCGCGTACTGGGAGGCGCTCTTGTCCGGGTGGTCGTCGGCCTCCCAGGCCGAGCCGTAGTGGCCGTTGCCGTAGTTCTCGTTGCCGACGGTCCACCACTTGGCGCCGTAGCCCTTGGTGACGTTGGCGTAGCGGACCCACGCCGCCGCCTCGGCGGGCGTGCCGGTGCCGTAGTTCGCGATGATCATCGGCTCGGCACCGACGCGGCGGGCGCCGGCCATGAACGTGTCGAAGTCGGTGTTCGGTGCGACGTAGCCGCCGGGCGCGGTGTGCGTCTCCCAGTGGTAGATGTCGGCGTACGAGCCGCCGGGGTAGCGCAGCATCTTCACGCCCGCGGCCTTGAGCAGGTCGGACGTCTCGGCGCTGCCGAGCTGCGAGTCCCAGATGGCGTGGTTGACGCCGAGCGCGGTGGCCGGGACGGTGGCCAGCCCGGCGCGGGTGTTGACGGTGACGGTGACCGGGTCGGTGGGGTCGGCGGCGGCGACCGGCCCGCCGACGGTGCTGAGCGCGGTGGCGAGCAGCAGCAGGCTGGCCGCGAACGCGGTGGTTCTCCTCATGCGGGGGTGTCCTTCGGAGTGGGACGACGAGGCGATGCCCGGTCTGCGTCGTCCTCCCGGAGCCGTGACGGCGACGGGTGCCCACGAACGACGATCGGCTCCGCGCGGCGAGCCATCGATGAGGATCATACGCCCGGCGCGGGGGAGTGCAGGGCTTAATTTATAGACAGGAGTCTTTACTGTTAACAATGTTTAATTTATGTTCGGGGCACCTTCCGTTCCCCCCGAAGGAGTTGCCACCATGCGCCGAAGAATCACCCTCCCGCTGCTCACCGCCGGTGCCGTCACCGGGACGCTGGCGCTCGCCGCGCCCGCGCAGGCCCACGGCTACGTCTCCTCGCCGCCCAGCAGGCAGGCGCTCTGCGCGCAGAACCGGGTGCCCGACTGCGGTCAGATCAAGTACGAGCCGCAGAGCGTCGAGGGCCCCAAGGGCCTGCGCAGCTGCCACGCCGGCATCGCCCAGTTCGCGGTGCTCAACGACGACAGCCGCAACTGGCCGGCCACCTCGGTCGGCAGCACCGTCACGTTCACCTGGGTCAACACCGCCCGGCACGCCACCGCCAACTGGGAGTACTGGATCGGCGGCACCCGGGTCGCCGTGGTCGACGGCGGCGGCCGCCAGCCCGGCGCGACCGTGTCGCACACCGTCAACCTCGGCGGCTTCTCCGGCCGGCAGAAGCTGCTCGCCATCTGGAACATCTCCGACACCGCCAACGCGTTCTACTCCTGCGTCGACCTCCAGATCGGCGGCGGAGGCGGCAACCCGACCCCGCCGCCCACCCCGACCGCTGCGCCCACCACGCCCGCGCCCTCGCCCACCCGGACCAGCACCCCGGCACCGGGCGGCACGTGGACCGCCGGGCGGGCGTACCAGGTCGGTGACACGGTCACCTACGACGGCCGTAGCTACCGCTGCCGCCAGGCGCACACCGCCATCGCCGGCTGGGAACCGCCGAACGTACCGGCGCTGTGGCAGCAGATCTGAGCCCGCGTACCCGCGCGGCGGAGCCGGCCGGTCCCCGGCTCCGCCGCGCGTCCGCCGCGGCCCTGCTCGGCGTGGCGCTGGCCCTGCCCGGGTGCGGCGGGCCGCCCGCCGCCGATCCGTCCCCGCCGGTCCCGTCCGCCACGGCCTCGGTCCCGGCCGGCGCGGACGCCACTGTCAGCGGGATCGACGCGCTGTTCCTGGCCATGATGGTGGCGCACACCGAGCAGACGCTGGAGATCGTCCGGCTCGGCCTCGACCGGGGCACCGACCCGCGGATCCGCACGCTGATCGCCGCCGTCCGGGCCACCGAGACCGACGAACTGGCCACCATGCGCGGCTGGCTGCGCGAGGCCGGCCTGTCGGCCGCCGCCGCGGCCGCCCGGCACGACCACTCCGGGCACAGCGAGGCCGCCGCCGGACTGGCCCGGCTGCGCGCCGCCGCGCCCGCCGACGCCGACCGGGTGCTGCTCGACGTGCTCAGCCGGCACCAGCGCACCGCGGCCGACCTGGCCCGTGCCCAGGTCGCCGCCGGGACCAGCGAGCGGGTACGCGACCTCGCCCGCCGGATCGACCGTTCGCGTACGGCCGAGGTCGACCTGATGGCCGGCCTGGGCTGATCGGCGGCGTGCCGAAGCGCCGGAGCTGCCCGGACGGGGCATGACCTTCGTCACGGTCGTCGCCGCCGGTGACCGGCTCGACAAGAGCGGCGAATCGGCGCGCACCAGCCCTTTCCGCGAGCCGCCGGAGCGGATCGGTGCCGGCGGCGCGGCCGGTTCGCGTCCCGCCGCAGTTCTCCCGTCGGCAAAACCGGCCGCGCCTCGTCCCAGGTCATGGCTACGCTGTCGCCCGGACGCCGCCCCGCCGCGCGTTCCGCCCGCGCTCCGCAGACGGCGCGCGGCGCCGCCGCCGACACCCAGTGCCGGACCGGATCCAGGAGACCGTCAGTGACCCAGCAACCCGTCGCGACGTCGACGAAGCTCGACGCCGCCGTACTCAAGGTGGCCGGCGTCGTCGTGCTCGGTGCGATCATGTCGATCCTCGACGTGACAGTCGTCAGCGTGGCGCTGCCGACGTTCCAGAGCGAGTTCGACGCCACGTACGCCCGCGTCGCGTGGACCATGACCGGCTACACGCTCGCGCTCGCCACGGTGATCCCGCTCAGCGGCTGGGCCGCCGACCGGTTCGGCACGAAACGCCTCTACATGGTGGCGTTGGCGTTGTTCACCATCGGCTCGGGGCTGTGCGCCACGGCCGACTCGATCGGCGAGCTGATCGCCTGGCGGGTGATCCAGGGCCTCGGCGGCGGCATGCTCATGCCGCTCGGCATGACGATCATGACCCGGGCCGCCGGCCCGCACCGCATCGGCCGCCTGATGGCCGTGCTCGGCATCCCGATGCTGCTCGGCCCGATCACCGGCCCGATCCTCGGCGGCTGGCTGATCGACGTCGCGAGCTGGCACTGGATCTTCCTGATCAACCTGCCGATCGGCGTGGTCGCCCTGGTCTACGCCCAGCTCGCCCTGCCCAGGGACAACGCCGAGCCGTCCGAGTCGTTCGACTTCCTCGGCATGCTCATGCTCTCGCCGGGTCTCGCGCTGTTCCTCTACGGCATCTCCACGCTGCCCGAGACCGGCACCGTCGCCGACACGAAGGTCTGGCTGCCGATGCTCGCCGGCGGCGCGCTCGTGGTCGCCTTCGTGCTCTACTCGTTCCGGCCCCGGCACCCGCTGCTCGACCTGCGGCTGTTCCGCAACCGCAACCTGACCATCGCCACCGTCACCATGTTCGTGTTCATCATCGCGTTCATGGGCGCGGGCCTGCTGTTCCCCAGCTACTTCCTCCAGGTGCGCGGCGAGACGACGCTGACCGCGGGCCTGCTGATCGCGCCGCAGGGCATCGGCGCGATGCTGACCATGCCGATCGCCGGCATGCTCGCCGACCGCGTGCCGGTCGGCCGGACGGTGCCGTTCGCGCTCGTGCTCATCGCCGCCGGGTTCTTCACCTTCACCCAGCTCGGCACCGACACGTCGTACTGGCTGCTCTGCGGCTCGCTGTTCGTGATGGGCCTCGGCATGGGCGGCACGATGATGCCGATCATGACCTCGGCGCTGAAGACGCTCAGCGCGGCGGAGGTGGCGCGCGGCTCCACGCTCGTCAACATCCTCCAGCAGATCGGCGGCTCGGTCGGCGCCGCGGTCATGTCGGTCATCCTCACCAGCGAGCTGAACGGCTCCCGGCCGATCCCCGGCGTCACCGACCCGGCCACCGGCGCCCCGCTGACCGAGGCCCAGCTCGCCATCGCCTCCCAGCAGCAGCCCGAGCTGACCCAGCAGTTCCCGGTGCCGCCGTCGCTGATCGAGCGCGGGCTCGACTACGCGGCGAACTCCTTCTCCACCACGTTCTGGGTCGCCTTCGGGCTGGTGCTGCTGACCTTCATTCCGGCCGCGTTCCTGCCCCGCCGCCGCGAGCCGTCGCACCTGCTCGACGGCGACCCGGGCGAGGACAAGCGTCCGGTGCCGGTCCCGATCCACTGACCGCCGCCGTGACCCGGGGCCGGACGCAGAAGCGTCCGGCCCCGGGCCGTTTCCGGCGCCGCGATCCGCCACCCCGGCGACGGCCGGCGCCTAGGATCGGAGGCGGAACCGGAGGAAGGCGGGCCAGCGTGAGCGCAGACGACGCGCAGCGGTCGGCGCGACGGCGTAACCGGCTGCTGCTGGCGGGCCTGCTCGCCGTCGTCGGGCTGATCCTGCTGCTGCTCGGCCTCACCGTCGCCACCGGCACGGTCGCGGGCGTCGAGGTGGTACTCGCGCTGTTGCTGCTGGTGACCAGCTACGCGATCCAGCGGGTGGCCCGCCGCGAGACCGTCTACCGCGACGAGCGGCGCTGACCGGTCCGGCGTTCCGGCCGGGCTAGGCTGCCACCGTGGATCACGAAGATCGCATCGCGCTGTTCCTCGACTACGAGAACCTCGCCTTGGGCGTACGGGACCATCACGGCGGCCGCCCGTTCGACTTCCGGCCGATCGCCGACGCGCTCGCCGAGCGGGGACGCGTGGTGGTACGCCGGGCGTACGCGGACTGGTCGTACTTCGACGAGGACCGGCGCATGCTCACCCGTTCACACGTCGAGCTGATCGAGATCCCGCAGCGGATGGGCGCCTCGCGCAAGAACGCCGCCGACATCAAGATGGCGGTGGACGCGGTCGAGCTGGCGTTCGAGCGCGGCTACATCTCCACGTTCGTGATCTGCACCGGGGACAGCGACTTCACCCCGCTCGTGCACAAGCTGCGCGAACTCAACAAGCGGGTGATCGGCGTCGGGGTGGAGAAGTCCACCTCCGCGCTGCTGCCGCCGGCCTGCGACGAGTTCCTCTACTACGACCGCCTCGAAGGCGTGGACGTACCGCCACCGGCCGCCCGCCGCTCGCGCCCGGCCCGGCCCTCACCGGCTGAGCCGGCGCCCGAGCCCGTGGTGGTGACCGCGGCCGAGGAGGAGTCGGCGCGGGACGTCGACACGCTCGCCGTGCAGCTCGTGCAGACAGTGGCCGGCATGCAGGGCAGCTCCAGCGGCGACGTGACCGCCTCCGCGCTCAAGCGCGCCCTGCTCCGCAAGGATCCCACGTTCAGCGAGTCCGACTACGGCTTCCGGACCTTCGGGGAACTGCTGCGCCACCTCGCGGCGCACAACGTGGTGGAGCTGGCCGCCGGGCCCGCCAAGGGCGACCCGGAGGTGTCACTTCCCGAGCAGGGCGACCGGGAGGTCGCGTTCGGGCTGCTCCGCTCCGTGGTGGTGGACCTCGCCGCGGACGGCGGAGCGGTGGCGCTGTCCGGGCTGAAGGACCAGCTCCGGCGCGCCCGGCCCGACTTCAGCGAGAAGAAGCTCGGCTACCGCAGCTTCCTCCAGTTCTGCAAGGCCGCCGCGACGGGCGGGGCGGTGGAGTTGCGCTGGAGCCCGGACGACGGCGACTACCTCCTCACTCCCCAGACCCCCTGACCCACTCCGCCCCGCCCCGCCCCGCCCCTCGCCCCCGCCTTTGCCTCCGCGATCTTGCACTTGCTGACCTTCGAAAGCGGGATGAATCGCCTATCCCGAGGGCAGCAAGTGCAAGATCGCGGGGCTCGGGGACTCGGGGACTCAAGGGCACGGTGGCTCAGGGGCTCGGGGTATCCCGAGGGGATGGGATCGGGCGGCGAGGGGATGCGGCGTGGCTGCGGGAAGGGCTGCGCCGGCGGGACGCGGCGCTGACCGATCTTCCCCGCCTGGGACACCCAGCTTGATCCACGCCAGCTCGCCGAGGTGGCGGGGTCCGAGCCGGCCGGATGCCGCCACCTCGGCGTAATGGTGTCGATCAAGCGGTCGCCACGGGTGCGATCAAGCAGTCGCCGCGGCAACCGCCCGGGCACAGCCGACCAGCAGCCCGGGCGCGGCCACCTCGTTCGCCGTCCTCGACCGGTACGCCGAGGGCGGCGGCACCTTCATCCCCGGCTGGCACTCGGCTCCGCGGGGTCAGGAGAGGGCCGCGTCCACCTGGGCTGTCGCGCCGAGCCTTACGGCCAGGCCGAGCCTTACGGCCAGGCCGAGCCTTACGGCCAGGCCGAGCCTTACGGCCAGGCCGAGCCTTACGGCCAGGCCGAGCCGTCGGCCCACCTGGCCCACCAGGTCCAGCAGGGCCGCCTCGGATGAGGCGGTCGGGCTCGGGTCGCCGGTGGGACCGGGCTCTCCGGTCGGATCCGGGTCGCTCGTCGGGCTCGCGGTCGGCACCGGAGTCACCTGGTCGGCGGGAGGGCTGGGCGGCTCGACGGGCGGCGACGGGCGGTCGCCGACCCGTGCCGGCGGCGACCCGGCGACGGGCGGTGCGGTGGTGAGGACCCGCGCCCCGGACGCTGCGGTCGCGTTCGGGAGGCGCTTCGGTGGCGGCGCGGGCCGGGTCGGCCGGACCACCGGCGACGACGGGTCGACCGGAGTCGCCACGGGCGGCACCCCGGGCGGCACCCCGGGCGCGGGCGGTGCGGCCGTGGCGGCGGGCGCGGTCGCCTGTCCGTGCGCCGGATCGGTCTGCCCGGCTGTCGCCGTCCAGGTGCCGGCGGAGGTGACGCCCAGCAGCACGGCCGCCGCCGCGACGCCCGCCGCAGCCAGCCGCTGGGGGAGTGCCCGGTCGGCCGGGGCGTCCCACGGGCCGAGCGGCCGGGGAGGCCGGGGCCGGGCAGCCCGGTGGGCGGACCGCAGCGCCTCGACGTCCTCGACGACCGCCTGCCGTGTGCCGGTGGCACCGGCGTGGGCGAGGGTGAGGTAGAACCTGGCGTTCGCCGCGCCCGGGGCCGGTACGCGCAGGCCCGCCGGGGCGCCGCCGTCGGCGTCGTGCAGCAGGGTGACCGGACGGTCCGGGTGGTGCCCGAGGCCGCGCACGTCCCGCAGCGGCCAGTCCCGCCGGGCGTTCTGCCCGGCGAAGGCCACCCGCCGGTCGGTCACCACGGCGGTGCCGCTGTCCACCACGCGCAGCCCCGCCGGCAGCGGGCCGTGGGACGGGTCGAGACAACCGGCGAGCGTGCGGCCCGGCACCGGCAGCCCGGGCAGGTGCCGGGCCGTCGCCTCGACCAGGTCGACTGTGGGCAGGATGCGGTAGACGACCTCGCCGTCGTCCAGCGGTACCGGCAGCGCGGTGCCGGGTAGTGGGCAGCCGTGGAAGCCCGCCGCCTCCATCGACAGCCGGTCGAGGTGGTCGGCGCGGCGGCGCCAGGTCCGGGCCGCCGTCTCGTACGCCTGGCGCCGGCGCTCGTTCTCGCGCCGTGCCCAGGCCAGTCGCCGCTGCGGATGAGCCCCGATCGCGTCGGGTCGCCTCGCCGTCACACCTGGTACAACGCCCTGCGGAGGGCGCGGATACGTGAGCGCGGCTATCGTCCGTTTTGGCGGTGGTATGCCCCCGATTAGACTTCGCGCATGCCGCGGATCGTCCAGTTGCTGGCCTCACCCGTGCACCGGTACGTGGGCCGCCCGGCGGACGGACCCGCCCCCGCGCCACCGGGCGAGCTGGTGGACCGGGTGGAGCTACGCGCCGGGCTCGGCATCGTCGGTGACCGCTACTTCGGCCGTCCCGCGCACCGTCAGGCGAGCGTCACGCTGATCGCGCGGGAGTCGCTGCCGCCCGACGCGGACCTCACCCAGCTGCGGCGCAACGTGCTCACCGAGGGCATCCCGGTGGACGATCTGGTCGGGCGCGTGCTCACGCTCGACTCCGGCGACGGCCCGGTCCGGCTGCGGGTGCACCGGGCCGCCCCGCCCTGCGCCTGGCTCGACGTGGTGGTCGCCCCCGGCACGTGGAAGGCGATGCGCCGCCGCGGCGGCGTCCGGTGCTCGCCGCTCACCGACGGCGTCCTGCGGGTCGGGCCGGTCACCGTCTCCGTTGACGACTGACAGCGAGGGAACTTTCCTGACCCGCCGGCCGACCAACCGGGGGTGACCGGACTCCGGCGCCGGCAGGAGGGACGCCACTGATGAACCGAGCGGGGCGCGCATCCGTACCGTCCGGCATGAGCATGCCGGACCGGCGGGCCGGCCGCGGATGAGCCCGGACGACGACGAGCAGGTGACCGGGTGGGCACGACGCGCCGCCCGGGGTGACCAGCTGGCCGCTGCCGCGTTCGTCAGGGCCCTCCAGGCGCCGGTGTGGCGTTTCCTCGCCCACCTGGCCGGGCCCGCCGAGGCCGACGACCTGGCCCAGGAGACCTTCCTGCGCGCGCTGCGCAGCCTGCCCGGCTTCGCGGGCCGGTCGTCGGCGCGTACCTGGATCTTCACGATCGCCCGCCGGGTCGCGGTGGACCACGTGCGGGCGGCGACCGCCCGGCCCCGGGTCGCGGCGCTGCCGGACTGGCAGGCCGCCGCTGAGGCGGCCGGCGCGGTGACCGGCGGCGGGGAGGACGGGGTGGTGCTGCGCGGTCTCATCGCCACGCTGGCGCCGGACCGGCGGGAGGCGTTCGTGGCCACCCAGGTGCTCGGCCTGTCCTACGCGGAGGCGGCCGAGGTGTGCGGATGCCCGGTGGGCACCATCCGCTCCCGCGTGGCCCGCGCCCGGGAGGACCTGGTCGCCGCCTGGTCCGGCGACGCCCGCGACCGCCGGGCGCGCTGACACCACGACCGCCGAGAGCGCTGAGACACGACCGCCGAGGCCTGCGGGGACCGCGACCGGCCGGGGCCCGACCGCGACCGAGGGCCGCAGGGACGCCGCGAGCCGGAGATTCGCGCCGCGGGCCGTCAGGCGGCGCGCCGGTCGCGGGCCTGTGCGGGGTACGGGCCGGGCGGCACCAGCCGCAGCGCCGGCGCGGCCGGTTCCTCGGTCGGCAGCGCCCACCGGGATCCGTCCGGCCGGCGCTGACCGGGCGGGGTGTCGCCGGGGCGCCGGCCGAGGCGGGACAGCACCAGCATCACGGCCCAGCCGACCAGCAGGAAACCGTGGCTGACCAGCCGGGTCATCGCCACCTGCCCGGTGATCAGGTCGTTCACCGACAGCAGCACGAGCGTGGCGACGAACGCGCTGAGCATCGGCAGCAGGCCGGACGGGGCGGACCGGCGCGCGGCCACGTAGAGGAACCCGGCGCCGACCGCGACGTTCCACGCCGCCGACTCGTGCCACAGGTGCTGGCCGGAGGTGTGCGCGTGGGTGACGACCGCCTCCCGGCCGATCTGGGCCAGGCCGAGTACGAGCTGCACCGCGCCGAGCAGCCCGAGCGCCCCGCGCAGCCCGAGCGTGATCCGGTGGCGGCGGCTGGGCCGGGGCGGGGGAGCGGCGGCCAGGACCGCGTCGACCAGGTCGGGCACCCGCGGGGCGAGCTGCGTACGGGCCCGCCGGGTCACCGACGCGGCCGAGTCGAACCAGCCGCGGCAGCCGGCGCAGCCGGTCAGGTGCGCCTCGGCCGCCTCGATCTCCGACTCGGACGCCTCACCGTCCAGCTGTGCCGACAGGATCTCCCGCCACTGCTCACACACCATGTAGGGATAGTCGTCGGGAGCGCCGCGCTGGTTCCCGGCGGGGTGCGGGTCACGCCGGGCCGCCCGGCGGCGGCGGTCACGGCGCGGCGGCGACTACCCCGGGCGGGCACGGGTAAGCCGGCCGGGGAGGGGCCGCTGTGACACGCGAATTCGTGAACTGGTCCGGCAGTCTCCGCTTCACGCCGGGGGACCGGGCCGAGCCGGCCGACGAGGCCGAGGTGTGCGACCTGGTGCGCCGTGCCCGGGCCACCGGCGCCACCATCCGTCCGGTCGGTTCGGGGCACTCGTCCAGCCCGCTGGTGCGTACCGACGGGATCCTGCTCGGCCTGGACCGGCTGTCCGGCGTGATCTCCGACGACGGGCGGCTCGCGACCGCGTGGGCCGGCACCAAGCTCCGGGCGCTCGGCGAGGGGCTCTACGACGCCGGGCTGGCCATGGACAACCTGGGTGACGTCGACTACCAGTCGATCGCCGGGGCGACCGCCACCGGCACCCACGGCACCGGCATCGGCTTCGGGAACCTGAGCACCCAGGTCACCGGCGTACGCCTGGTCACCGGCACCGGCGACGTGCTGGACGTGGACGCGCGCCGCAACCCGGACCTGCTGCCCGCCGTCCGTCTCTCCCTCGGCGCGCTGGGCGTGATCACCCGGATCACGCTCGACGTGCAGCCGACCTATCAGCTGCACCGCCGTTCCTGGTGCACGCACCTCGACTGGACCCTGGACCACCTCGCCGAGCTCCAGCACACCAACCGCAACATGGACTTCTACTGGTACCCGCGCAGCGACCGGACGCAGATCCGGGTGATCAACCGCATCGACACGGACGCCGCGCCGGACCGGGCGGACGTCCGGTTGCCGGACGGCGAGCCCCGGCAGAGCCAGGTCGGGCCGACCCACCGCACCATTCCCCGGGACCGGGAGCTGCGCTTCGAGGAGATCGAGTACATGCTGCCGTCGGAGGCGTTCCCGGCGTGCTTCGCCGAGGTACGCCGCCGGGTGCGCGACCGGCACCGCCGGGTGGCCGCCTGGCGGGTGCTGGTGCGCACCATCGCCGCGGACGACATCTGGCTCAGCAACGCCTACGGCCGGCCCACCACCACGATCGCCTGCCTGCAGAACACCTCACTGCCGTACGAGGAGTACTTCCGGGACGTGGAGGCGGTGTTCCGGCACTACGGCGGGCGCCCGCACTGGGGCAAGAAGCACTGGCTCGGCGCGGGGGAACTGCGTCCCCTCTTTCCCCGCTGGGACGACTTCCAGGCGGTGCGCCGCCGGCTCGACCCGGACGGGGTGTTCCTCACGCCGGACCTGGCCCGGCTGCTGGAGGAGCAGTGAGCGCGCCCGTCGGCGCCCGGGTCTGGGTGGTGCCCGGCGGGCACGTGCCGTTCCCCGCGCACGGCCCGGAACCGGCGTTCACCGCCTTCGACCAGCTCTGCGTGCTCAACGCAGGTGACCGGGACGCCGCTGTGGAACTGGACTTCTACTACCAGGACACCGAGCCGGTGGGGCCGTACCGGCTGCTGGTCGGCGCCCGCCGCATCCGGCACGTACGGGTCAACGACCTGATCGATCCGGAGGCCGTGCGGCTGGACCGCCCGTACGGCTGCGTGCTGCGCTCCCCGGTTCCCGTGGTGGTGCAGTTCCTGCGCCAGGACACCCGGCTGCCCGGTGTGGTGGCGCTGACCGGCACGATGGCGTACCCCGGATGAGATTCGAGCGGTCGGCCGCGGGTACCCCGGTACATGCGGGCTGTCGTCGACCGGGTGCGTGATGCGGGCCGGACCGGTCACCGGAGGCTGCGGACGTACTTCCTCGTGGCGGTCCAGGCCGGCCTGGCCGCCGCGCTGGCCTGGACGGTCGCCCGGGAGGTGCTCGGTAACCCGGACCCGACGTTCGCGCCGGCCGCGGCGGTGAGCGTCATCGCCGCCTCGCTCGGCAACCGCACCCGGCGGACCGTGGAGCTGGTGGCCGGTGTCGTGCTCGGCATCGTCCTCGGTGACCTGCTGGTGGGTCTCCTGGGCACCGGGCCGTGGCAGACCGGCGTGATCGTGTTCCTGGCGGTCACCGCGGCGGTGCTCGTCCGCGGCACCGGCGCGCTCGTCACCCAGGCCGGCGGCACGGCGGTCCTGGTCGCCACGCTGACCCCGGTGTCGCCCGACCTGGAGCTGCCCCGGACCGTCAACGCGCTCGTCGGCGGTGTGGTCGGCCTGCTCGTGGTGCTGGTGATCGCGCCGTTGAACCCGCTGCGCGCGGTCCGCCGCGTCGCCGACCCGGCGCTCGACAGGTTCGCGTGCCAGATGACCGCGTCGGCGGAGGCGCTGGCGCGGGCCGACGTGCGCGCGGCCGACGAGGTGCTGGCCCGGATGCGCGCCGCCGAGGCGGAGCTGGACCAGATCGACGAGATGGTCACCGCCGCCGACGAGGTGGTGCGGTTCTCCCCGGTGCGCTGGCGGCGACGGCGGGCCCTGGCCGCGTACCGGCACGGCGCCGAGCACCTGGACCGGGCGTTCCGCAACAGCCGCGGCATGGTCCGCCGGATCGGCACCACGTTGCGGGACCGGGAGCCGGTGCCGCCGCAGCTACCAGCCGCGCTCGAGCACTTCAGCGAGGCGATCCGGCTGCTGCACCGGGAGTTCCTGGCCGCCGAGGAGCCGGTCGCCGCCCGGGAGCGGGTGCTGCGCGCGGTGCGCGACGCGGGCGAGGCGTGCCGGCAGGACATCGGCTTCTCCGGCACCATCGTGGTCTCGCAGTTGCGGACCGTCGCCAACGACCTGCTGCGCGCCACGGGCGTGCCGCCGGACGAAGCCCGCCGGCTCGTCCGCCGGGCGGCCGCGGCCCGCTGAGGCGGCCGGTCACACCTCGGTCAGCCGGGACTTCTGCACCTTGCCCATCGCGTTGCGGGGCAGCGCGCCGACCAGCCGTACCTGCCGGGGGCGTTTGTGCGCGGACAGGTGCCGCGCCACGAAGTCGATCAGCTCCGTCTCGGCCACTCCGTCGCCCACCACGTACGCGGTCACCTGCTGGCCAGGTCGGGGTGGGGCGTGCCGACCACCGCGGCCACCCGGGTGGGCCAGGAGGGCGTCCTCGGCCACCCCTGCCGGGCGTGCCGTCGGGTATGTGTCATCGTGGTCGGCGGCGAGGGAGGGTGGCATGTCGGGTCCGTTGCGCGGGGTGCTGGTCGCCGACTTCTCCCGGATCCTCGCCGGGCCGTACGCGACCATGCTCCTGGCCGACCTCGGCGCCGACGTGGTCAAGGTGGAGGCGCCCGGCGGGGACGACACCCGCGGCTGGCGGCCCCCGGTGCGCGACGACGTCTCCACCTACTACCTGGCGGTCAACCGCAACAAGCGGTCGCTGGTGCTCGACCTGACCGATCCCGGCGACCTGACGCTGGCCCACCGGTTGGCCGACCGGGCCGACGTGCTGATCCAGAACTTCCGCCCGGGCGCGCTGCGCCGCTTCGGCCTCGACCACGGCACGGTCACCGCCCGCAACGCCCGCCTGGTGTACGCCTCGATCAGCGGCTTCGGCGACGCCGGGGGCGCCGATCTGCCGGGGTACGACCTCATGGTGCAGGCCGCCGCCGGGCTGATGAGCCTCACCGGGGACGCGGACGGCCCGCCCTACAAGGCCGGGGTGGCGGTGTTCGACGTGATCGCCGGACTGCACGCGGCGGTCGGGATCCTGGCCGCGCTGCGGCACCGGGAGGAGACCGGTCGTGGGCAGCACGTCACCGTGGACCTGCTCTCCTCGGCACTGTCCGGGCTGGTCAACCACACCAGCGCGTACGTCGCGGGTGCGGCGGCGCCGCACCGGATGGGCAACGCGCACCCGAGCATCGTGCCGTACGAGCCGCTGCCCACCGCCGACGGCGAGCTGGTGGTGATCGCCGGGAACGACGGCCAGTTCCGTACCCTCTGCGGGGTGCTCGGCGTGCCGGAGCTGGCCGGCGACGCGCGGTTCCGCGGCAACGCCGACCGGGTCGCGCACCGCGACGAGCTGCGGCCGCTGCTGGTGGTGGCGCTGTCCCGGCGCGGCAGCGCGGACTGGTTCGCCGAGCTGCGTGCCGCGGGCGTGCCGTGCAGCCCGATCAACTCGGTGGCCGAGGGGGTGGCGCTGGCTCAAGGGCTCGGCCTGGATCCGGTGGTGACGACCGGCGGGGTGCCGGGGATCCGGAATCCGATCGGCCTGTCCGGGGCGCCACCTCGCTACGACCTGCCGCCGCCGGAGCTGGACGAGCACGGCGCCGAGCTGCGCGCCTGGCTCGCCGCGGAGTGACCAGCCCGGCCGCCGTCAGAGCGTCTCGACCAGCCGGAAGCGTTCCAGCACGGCCGGGGTGTCGTCGTCCACTGTGAAGCCGGGGTCGCCGAGCCAGCCGCGGTAGTCGTCGCCGTGCCAGAACCGTTCGTGGCCGGCGCGCCAGGCGGCGACCGTCTCGAACCCCTCGCCCTCGTCCCGGGCGTGGTCGAGGTCGACGTCGCCGAGGCGGGCGACGCGGACCTCGACCAGCTCGATCACCGCCACCGGCCGGCCGTCGGAGTCGATCACCGCCGAGCGGGTGCCGACGGCCGGTAGCGGCTCACCGTCGATCTCGTAGTCCTGGAGCAGGCCGGTGGTGGTGGTCTTGCTCCCGTCGAGCACCGCGGCGACGAGCTGGTCGCGCAGCGGGCCGGGGAAGGCGAACTCGAAGGTGGGCAGCTCGGCGTCCATGCGCGGCAGCGTAGCGGTCAGCGGCGGCGCAGCGCGGGGTCGAGCAGCGCGGGCGGGGTGTCGTGCTTCTCCTCCGGGGCCAGGTCGACGCCGGGGGCGACGATCGCGTCGATCGCGTCGAGGACGTCGGCGGTGAGCACGGTGTCGGCGGCGGCGAGCTGGCTGTGCAGGTGTTCCGGCGTGCGCGGACCGATGATCGCGCTGGTCACGGCGGGGTGCGCGGTGACGAAGCCGAGTGCGAGCTGGATCAGCGTGAGTCCTGCTTCGTCGGCGACACCGGCCAGCCGTTCCACCGCGTCGAGCCGGGCCTGGTTGGCCGGGACCGTGGGGTCGAAGCGCTGCGGCATGAACGTGGACCGGTGGGTGGTGATCTCGCGGCCGGCCCGGATCGCCCCGGAGAGCCAGCCCGAGGCGAGCGGGCTCCAGACCAGGACGCCGAGCCCGTAGTGCTGTGTTACCGGCAGGACGTGTGCCTCGATGCCGCGTTGCAGGATCGAGTAGCTGGGCTGCTCGGTGACGTACCGGCCGAGGTGGTGCTCGCGGGCCGCCCACTGCGCCTCGACCAGCCGGTGGGCCGGGTAGGTGGAGGTGCCGAAGTACCGGATCTTGCCGGCCTGCCGCAGGTCGGTCAGCGCCGACAGCGTCTCCTCGTCGCTGGTGGCCGGATCCCAGCGGTGGATCTGGTAGAGGTCCACGTGGTCGACGCCGAGCCGGCGCAGGCTGTCCTCCAGGGCGGTGACCAGCCAGCGCCGGGAGCCGCCCCGGCGGTTGCGCTCCTCGCCCATGGGCAGGGCGGCCTTCGTCGCCAGCACCACGTCGTCGCGGCGGCCGGCGATCGCCCGGCCGACCATCTCCTCGGAGATCCCGTTGCCGTAGGCGTCGGCGGTGTCGATCAGGTTGATCCCGGCGTCGAGTGCGGCCCCGACGAGCGCGGTGGCCTCGTCCTGGGTGGTGCGCCCGATCGGGCCGAGGTTCATGGCGCCCAGCGCGAGCGTGCTGACCTGTACGCCGGTGCGGCCCAGGGTGCGGTACTGCATGGGGTGTCCCTCCGGTGGCCGCGACGGGCGCGGCCTGACTCGGTGATCTCTCGTCCCGCCTGGCATGATGGCCATGCGGAACATTGCTCCGGTAACGATACGGAACGCTGTTCCGTTTGACAACCGCAGTCCAGGAGAGGACGCCGAACGTGACCGACACCACCGGGCCGGGCCGACGCCGGGCCGACGCGCGGCGCAACCAGCGCTCGCTGCTCGACGCCGCCGCCGCGGTGTTCGTCGCCTCCGGCGTCGAGGCCCCGGTACGCGACATCGCCGCCGCCGCAGGCGTCGGCGTGGGTACGGTCTACCGGCACTTCCCGACCCGCGCCGACCTCGTGGTCGCGGTCTACCGGCACCAGGTCGAGGCGTGCGCCGAAGCCGGCCCGGTCTGCCTGGCGCAGGCGCCCACCCCGTACGCCGCGCTGACCCGGTGGATCGACCAGTTCGTCGACCTGCTGGTCACCAAGCACGGGCTCGCCGCCGCGCTGCGCGCGGACAGCGGACAGTTCGACGCGCTGCACGGCTACTTCGTCGACCGGCTGGTACCGGTCTGCGCCGCTCTGCTGGACGCCGCGGCCGAGGCCGGCGAGATCCGCCGGGACGTCGACGCCTACCAGCTGCTTCGCGGCGTCGGGAACCTCTGCATCGGCGCGGACAGCGATCCCCGCTACGACGCGCGCCGGCTGGTCGGCCTGCTGCTCGCCGGGCTGCGGTACCGGGACTGACCGCCTGCTCAGCCCGCGGGCGGCAGCCGCCGGTCGAGCCAGTCCAGCAGCACCCGCTCGTACTGCGGGCTGACGCTGTCCAGATCCTCGCCCTCGCCGAGCGTAGGGGCGTGGTCGCAGCCGGCCAGCCGGGCCACCGTCAGTTCGGCGTCGCGCGCCGCCCGCCGCCACACCGCGAGGCTGTCCTCGATCGGGATCCACGCGTCGGTCTCGCCGTAGCAGAGCAGCACCGGGCAGGTCAGCCGCGCCAGCACCGGCGCCGGGTCGTAGTCCATGTCGGTCCAGGTGCCGGGCGTCGCGGGCAGTTCGTTCGGCAGGAACGCCAGCGGGAACCACCGGCGGCGGGCCGCCGCATCGATCGCCGCCTGTGCCTCCGCGCGCGGCACGTCGCCGCGCTGGAATCCCTCGGCGACGCGGCGCAGCTCGGCCAGCTCGGCGAGGTCGGCCGGGCCGTAGCCGTTGCGGCGGAGCTGCTCGGCGGTGCCGTGGCGCATCTGGACCGCGGGGCTCACCGCGCTGCACCCGACCAGCACCAGGAAGTCGACCGGGTGCCGGGCGGCGGTCAGGGCCGCCGCCCACGCGCCCTGGCTGAAACCCCACAGCCCGACCGGCGCCGACCCGACGTGCCGGCGCAGCTCCGCCACGGCCGCCGACGCGTCCTCGGCCTGGTCGGCCAGCGGCACGTCGTGCCCGTCGACCCGGGGGCGGCGGTCGTAGCGCAGCACCGCGATCCCGGCCGGAGGCAGCAGCCGGGCCAGGTGCGCGTAGAGGAAGTAGGAGTGCTGCTCGGCGTGCGAGCCGTGCAGCACCACCAGGCCGCCGCGTACCGGCCCGGCCGGCAGGTCGAGGACCGCTGGCAGGCCCGCCGTGCCGACTGTCGTCTCCATGCCGGGCAGTGAACCACGAACCGTCCCGCCCGGTGGTCCCGGCCGCCGTCCGGGACACCAGCGTGCGTACGCTGACCAGGTACGCCGCCGCGACCGTGGAGAACCGCCATGACCAGCCCCGCACCCCGTACCGTCCGGGTCGCCCGTCCCGAAGACGTGGCAGCCCTCGTCGACCTGATCGAGTCGGCGTACCGGGGTGAGCGCAGCCGGCAGGGCTGGACCCACGAGGCGGACCTGCTGGCCGGGCAGCGCACCGACCCGGCGATGGTGACCGCCGCGGTCACCGGCCCGGACGGCGTGGTGCTGGTCGCCGAGCAGGACGGCGACCTGGTGGCCTGCTGCCAGCTGGAGCGCCGCGACGACCACGTCTACTTCGGGATGTTCGCTGTCGCGCCCGGCCGGCAGGGCGGCGGCGTGGGCCGGGATCTGCTGGCCGAGGCCGAGCGCTACGCGGCCGAGCAGTGGCACGCCGGTGAGATGCGGATGACCGTGATCGTCCAGCGCGACGACCTGATCGGCTGGTACGAGCGGCGCGGTTACGTCCGCACCGGCGAGCTGAGCCCGTTCCCGTACGGCGACGAGCGGTTCGGCGTGCCGCTGCGGGCGGACCTGGCGTTCGAGACGCTGCGCAAGAAGCTCGGCTGACTCAGCCCGGCCGGTCGACGAGCGCGACCAGTTTCTTCGGGGCCAGCACGCAGTAGCTCTCGGTGAGCAGTTCGGCGACCTCGGTCCAGTCCGTGTCCGCGTCGAGCCGCAGCCCGACCACGTCGGCGGCCCAGTCCGGCTTGAAGAAGTGCGGCCCGGCCGCGAGCAGCCCGGCGATCTCGTCGCCGGGGGAGCGGAACGTCATCACGCAGACCGGCTCGTCGGTCGCCGCGGCCCGTGCGTACGCCGCCTGGTGGCCCGGGTCGACGGTGAGCACGTGGGCGAACGTGCGGCCGCGGACGCGCCACCGGACGCCCACCCAGGCCGCCTCCTCGTAGGTCTCCGGCAGGCCGAGGCAGACCGGCCGCAGGCGGTCGAGGTGCTCGGGCGGGACGTCTCCGGGGCCGGTCATGCGCGCAGGCTAGCCGCACCCCCCGACATTCCGGCCGCACCGGCGTGGCGGCGCCGACGCTGCCCGCCCGACCGGGAAATGTCGTAGCCGGGGAGTACGACAGCGATGAGTTTCGGTGAGCCGCACGGTCATTGCGGGGAGAACCCCTCGGACGAGAGGACGAGACATGAGCGGCGTACGAGTACTGGTCGGCACGCGCAAGGGCGCGTTCATCCTGACCTCGGACGGCAAGCGCGACGACTGGACCGTCGACGGGCCGCACTTCGGCGGCTGGGAGATCTACCACCTGACAGGTTCGCCTGTCGAACCGGACCGGCTGTACGCGTCCCAGTCCGGCGGCTGGTTCGGGCAGCTGATCCAGCGCTCGGACGACGGCGGCCGGACCTGGACGACGGTCGGCAACGACTTCGCCTACAGCGGCGAGGTGGGGCAGCACCTCTGGTACGACGGCACTCCGCGGCCGTGGGAGTTCAAGCGGATCTGGCACCTGGAGCCCTCCCGCCACGACCCCGACACCGTGTACGCGGGCGGCGAGGACGCCGCCCTCTACCTGTCCACCGACGGCGGCCAGAAGTGGTCCGAGCTGACCGCCCTGCGACAGCACCCGACCGGCCCGTCCTGGCAGCCCGGCGCGGGCGGGATGTGCCTGCACACGATCCTGCTCGACCCGGCCGACCGGGACCGGATCTACGTCGCGATCTCGGCGGCGGGCGCGTTCCGCAGCGACGACGCCGGCGCGAGCTGGCTGCCGATCAACAAGGGGCTGCGCTCGGGCGAGATCCCGGACACCGACTCCGAGGTGGGGCACTGCGTGCACCGGCTCGCCCAGCATCCGTCCCGGCCGGACACGCTGTTCATGCAGAAGCACTGGGACGTCATGCGCACCGACGACGCCGGCGCGAACTGGCGGGAGGTCAGCGGCGACCTGCCGACGGACTTCGGCTTCCCGATCGCGGTGCACGCGCACGAGCCGGAGACGGTCTACGTGGTGCCGATCACCAGCGACTCGCTGCACTACCCGCCGGAGGGCAAGCTGCGCGTCTACCGCAGCCGTACCGGCGGTGAGCACTGGGAACCGCTGACCGAAGGGCTGCCGCAGTCGCACTGCTACGTCAACGTGCTGCGCGACGCGATGGCCGTCGACACGCTCGACCCGTGCGGCGTCTACTTCGGCACCACGGGCGGTCAGGTCTACCACTCGGCCGACGGCGGCGACACGTGGGCGCCGATCGTGCGGGACCTGCCGGGCGTGCTCTCGGTCGAGGTCCAGGTGCTGCCGTGATCCGGGTGGTGCTGCCGGCGCACCTGAAGAACCTGGCGCACGTCACCGGCGAGGTCCGCGTCGAGGTGGCCGGGCCGCCCACCCAGCGGGAGGTGCTCGACGCGCTGGAGACCGCGTACCCGATGCTGCTCGGCACGATCCGCGACCGGCACAGCGGGAAGCGCCGGCCGTTCGTCCGCTTCTACGCCTGCGAGCTGGACCTCTCCAACGAGTCCCCGGACGAGCCGTTGCCGGAGGAGGTGGTCGCCGGCAAGGAGCCGTTCATCGTGCTCGGCGCGATGGCGGGCGGTTGAGCGGCACGGCCGGTGGTTGAACGGCACGGCCGGGAACCGTGCTCGTCACCGCCACGTCTGACCGGCATGACCCGTCACGGATCCCGGACGTTTGGATGGACGATGGCCGCCGCGCTGGCTCTCGCCGGCTGCACCGCGTCACCGCCGGCCGCCGACCCGCCGCCCACCGGGCGGGTCGTACCGGCCGGCGGGCTGCGGCTGGTGGCTTTCGACGGCTGCGACGAGGCGCTGCGGCAGCTCCGCACGGCCGCGAAGGCGGCGGTCGGCCCGTGGGGTCTCGGCCCGGACGTACGCATGCAGTTCAGCGCGGAACGGGCGGCGGTCGGCGGCGCCGCCAAGGACGCGGCGTCGGCGTCCACGCCCGACTTCTCCGGCACCAACGTGCACGAGGCCGGCGTGGACGAACCGGACCTGGTCAAGACCGACGGGCGGCGGATCGTCACGGTCAGCCGGGGCGTGCTGTCGGTGGTCGATCCGGCGAGCCGCCGCGTGACCGGCCGGCTGGCGCTCGACCGCGATGCCGAGCGGTTCTCCGGCGACGAGGGGAGCCTGCTGCTACACGGTGACCGGGCGCTCGTGCTGCTGCACGCCGGACGGACCGTCAAGGGCCCCGTACCGGACGGGCAGACGCGCCCGGGCGCGACCCCGCAGGCCCGGCTCGTCCTGGTGGACCTCGCCGGACCGCCCCGGGTGGTGGGGGAGTACCGGATGGACGGTCTCCTGGTCGACGCCCGGCAGTCCGGCGGGACCGCCCGTGTGGTGATCCGGTCCGCGCCCCGGCTCGACTTCCCGTACCCGTCCGGTCGCCGGACCGACGCCCAGCGGATCGCCGCCAACCGGGCGGTCATCGACAAGGCCACGCTCGACGACTGGCTGCCCCGCTACGAGATCCGCGACAGCGTCCGGACCGTCGGCACGGGGCGGGTCGGCTGCGACCGGGTCAACCGTCCGGCCGGATTCTCCGGCGCGTCGATGGTGACGGTGCTCAGCTTCGACCTGGGCGCGGCTGCGCTCGGTGCCGGTGACCCGGTCACCGTGGTCGCCGACGGCGACACCGTCTACAGCAACGGCGCACGCCTCTACGTCGCCAACGACCACCGCTGGCGGATGTGGCGTGGCGGACCGTCCGGGGCACGTGACACCAGCACCGAGATCTACCAGTTCGACACCGCGGCGGGCACGCCACGCTTCGTCGCCGCCGGGTCCGTGCCCGGCTGGCTGATCAACCAGTACGCGCTGTCCGAGTGGGACGGTCACCTCCGGGTGGCGACCACGACGGGTGACACCTGGGGGCGCGGCACGTCATCGCAGTCCGGCGTCTACGTGCTGCGCGCCGACGGTGCCACGCTGAAGCGGGTCGGCGCGGTGACCGGCCTGGGCAAGGGCGAGCGGATCTTCGCGGTGCGGTTCGTCGGCGGCACCGGCTACGTGGTCACGTTCCGGCAGACCGACCCGCTGTACGGCGTGGACCTGCGCGACCCGGCCGCGCCCCGGGTCACCGGCGAGTTGAAGATCAACGGGTACTCGGCGTACCTGCACCCGGCCGGCGACGGCCGCCTGATCGGGGTCGGGCAGGACGCGACGGACCGGGGACGGGTGACGGGCACCCAGGTGTCGCTGTTCGACGTGGCCGACCCGGCCCGTCCGGCGCGCATCGCCCAGCACCACGTCCCGGGCGGCTGGTCCGAGGCGGAGCACGACCCGCACGCGTTCCTGTACTGGGAGCCCGAGCGCCTGGTGGTGCTCCCGGTGCGGCAGCCGGGCGTGGTCACCGACCGCGCCGACGGCACCAGGCGCCCGCCGTCCGGCGGTGTGCTGGCGCTGCGCATCGGCGACAAGGGCTTCACAGTGGCCGGTGCCGTCGACCACCCGGGCGTCCTGGCCGACGGCGGCGAGTGGGCACCGATCCGCCGCTCGCTGATGATCGACGGTGTGCTCTGGACGGTCTCCGACGCCGGTCTCAAGGCGACCACCCTGTCCGGCATGACCACCCTGGACTGGGTGCCGCTGACCTGACAACGACGGAGGAGGAAACCCGCCGCCGGCGGACGGAACCGCCGGCCTGACGTCGACCCGGGGAAAACCCGTCGCGACGGCGGGCGCCGTCCCGGATGATCGGGCCGTGCGCATCCGGCTGCGGCGACTGTGGATCGACGGGCGCGCCTTCACCTGGCGGGCGGAGATCCGCGAGGTACGGGGCGACACGGACTGCCACCGCTGCATCCGGCTCCGGATCTGGGGCGGCGGGAAGACGGGCCAGGCGCTCCAGGCAGATCTGCTGTCGACCACCTGGGGGACGCGCTGGTCGCCCTGTGCCGTCGACGACGCCTACCCGACCTCGGCCGACGTACGCGCCGTCATCGAGTACGCCCTGCGGCACGGATGGCAGCCCGATCGGCGCGGCGGCACGTACCGGCTCGTCGAGCGGGAGCACGCGGCCCGGTTCCGGTTGCCCGGATTCCTGCTCACCGACCGGCTGCGTGGACCGGAGGGCGGTGACCCGACGCGGCGCGTCGTGTCGGCGTGGGCCGCCGCGGACGGCGACTGACCGGACCTCGCCGCGCGCTGTGGGCGCGCGACGAGGTCCGGCACGTCACTGTTCCAGCGCCGCCTCGGCGGCCGCGACCTGCGGTCCCACCCGCAGCGCGTACGCGACGACGCCGCCGAGGAGGAACGTCGTGGCGGTGACCGCGGCGATCCGGTTGCCCGGCTCCTGCGCCATCCACAGCGCGACCTGCCGCCACTCCGGTCCGCCCGGTGCGGCCAGGAAAGCCCCCAGCGCAGCCCAGGCGGTCGGCACCTGCCAGGCGGCCCGCGCGCCGGCGAGCGCGGCCCCGAGTCCGACCAGCCCGGTCAGCCCGGCCGTGTTGCGGGCCAGCACGGACAGCGGCCCGAAGTCGGCGCCGAGCATGCGGGCGGCGGCCAGCAGCCCGACCACCGCCGCCCCGTACGCGAGCAGGTGCCCGGCCCGGCGCGGCGCCCACTGCCACGCGGCGGTCTTCTCCAGCGCCGGGTCGGTGCCGGCGAGCGTCGGCCCGAGCGGTGCCACCGCCATCGCGGTGGTGAGCACGGCGAGGCCGGCGGGCACCTCGGGACGGTCGCTGAAGGCGGACCAGGAGGCGGTCATCACCGCGACGGCGACTGCCGATCCGGCCAGGGCGGCGGGTAGCCGGCGGGACCGCACGTACAGCGGCAGCCAGCGGGTCACGGCGCGGCCCGGCCGGTGAGCGCCGGCATCAGGTCCGGCTCGCACCGCGCGGCCGCGTCCCGCAGCGCGGTGACCCGCCGCAACTGCTCCGGCTCGGGCAGCGCGCGCAGTTGCCGCACCCCGGCCCGGATCTCCTCCTGCTGCTCGTCGGCGTACCGGTATCCGGTCCAGGAGTCCCACAGCCGCACGGTGTCGGTGTCCAGCAGCCAGGCCGCGACGATCGC
Source organism: Micromonospora sp. CNZ296 (assembly GCF_007827635.1). NCBI lineage: Bacteria > Bacillati > Actinomycetota > Actinomycetes > Micromonosporales > Micromonosporaceae > Micromonospora > Micromonospora sp. CNZ296. Next base: position 34,334 of record NZ_VISW01000021.1, on the reverse strand, counting down.
CGGGGCGATGTCGTCGCCGCTGCGCCCGCAGCCGGACCACCGGGTGCCGCCGCCCATGGCGATGCGCTCGGCCACGTCCGCGGCCCGGCCGGTGTCCGGGTCGACCTCCAGGTGGAACTGCACGGTGCCGGGTGTGGGCTTGGGCCGGTGCCACTGCTCGCTGTCGTTGCTGCCGATGGTGTCCAGCCGCAGTTCCACCGCGCGGGTCGGCGCGTTCGGCAGCTTCGCCAGCGCGTGCAGCCCTCGGCGGGCCTCGGTGGTGACCTCGGGCAGCAGGTGCGCGTTGACGGCGGTGACGCACACCTGCGGCGTGCCGTCGGCGCAGACGTAGCGGCGTGCTTCCGCATCGAGCTGCCAGATGCCGGCGGGGCCCGGTACGCCGATCAGCAGGAGACCCGCCACACCACCGGCGAGGCTCGCCGCCGCGCCGGCCCTGGTCAGCCAGGATCTTCCTGCCGCCAGCAGCAGGCCGGCCAGGACCAGCCCGGCGCCCAGCACGAGGCGGCTCAGCAGCAGCCGGTCGGACAGCGTCTCCCACGGGGTGTCCGGCGGCCAGGAGATCATGAGGGACGCGTTCGTCAGCCGGCTGCCCGTACCGCCGAGCATGGCGGTGCCCTCCTGCGCGACCAGACCGGCGGCGGCCAGCAGCGGCGGCAGCAGCGGTGAGGACCACAGCCGGCCGACCGCCATGCCGATCCAGGCCGCGCCCACCAGCACCAGCACGTCGATCAGGGGCCCGGCGAGTCCGCGTACGCCGAGGTGGGCGCCGCCGGAGGCGACCACCGCCGCGCTGGCGGCGAGCACGAGCAGGTGCGCGGCCGCGACGGCGACGCCGAGCGCTGCCATCGCTGGTAGCGCGCGCTGCCAGCGGGGCCGGCCGGTGCTGTTCATCAGTTCCTCGGCGCGGGTACGCCGGTCCCGGCGGCCCAGCACCGCGCCACCGGCGAGCGCGAGCGGCATCAGGAAGAACACGTCGGAGGCGTGCACGTAGCCCAGCCGCAGCCACTGTCCCTGCCAGAAGCTGTACATGCTGGCGGTGCCGAGGGCGCCGACGGCCAGCAGCAGCACCGCCACGGCCGGCGCGTTGGAGCGGCGCAGTTCGATGCGTACCTGTCGGATCATCAGGCGCTCCGGTGCTGCTTGAGGAGGTGCGAGTAGCCGCGCTCGGCGGCGCTGTCGCCGACGCCGCCGGTCTCGCCGTGGCGGATCAGGTCGGCGGGCAGGCCCTGGAACACGCGGGTGCCGTGGTCCATCAGGATGACGTCGGAGCAGGCCGCCACCACGTCCTCCACCAGGTGGGTGGAGACCAGCACGCAGGCGTCCGCGCCGAGTTCCCGGATCAGCTCACGGAACTCGACCCGCTGTTCCGGGTCCAGGCCGACTGTCGGTTCGTCGAGCAGCAGCAGGTCCGGTTCGTTCACGATCGCCTGGGCGATGCCGGCGCGTCGCAGCATGCCGCCGGACAGCGACTTGAGCTTGGCGTCGGCCCGGTCGGTGAGGCGTACCCGGTCGATGGCCCGCTGGGCCGCGCCCGGCACCGCCGAGGCGGGCATCTCCCGCAGCCAGGCCACGTACTCGACGTACTCCCGGACGGTGAACCGGGGGTAGTAGCCGAACTGCTGCGGCAGGTAGCCGAGCCGGCGGCGCACCGGCCGCAGCTCACGGGACGCGGTGGCGTCCGCGCCGAGCAGCCGCAGCACGCCGTCGTGCGGCTTGACCACTGTGGCGAGCGCACGCATCAGGGTGCTCTTGCCGGCGCCGTTCGGGCCGAGCAGCCCGTGCACGCCGGCACCGAGCGTCAGGCCCAGGTTGTCGACTGCGAGGTGCCGCCCGGCCTTCACCGACAGTCCCACCGCCTCGATCCGCCAGGCGTGCCGGGTCGGCGCCACCTCGTCGGCGCTCACTGCGCGTACCAATGTCGTCTCCTTCTTCGGGCAGGGTCGGTCGCGGCACCGGACGGGCGCCGTGTCGTGGTGGTGCGGTTTTCGGGGTCAGCGCCAGGCGGCGGGCCGCCGCAGGTGTTCGGCGCGCAGCGTGGTCAGGAGGGTGAGCACGGCGGCGGCCGCCGCCCAGGCGGGCATGGTGGCGGGCCGGAGCAGGGCCTCGGTCGCGGCGGCGGCGCGGGCCGCGTCGGCGTCGCCGGTGAACGACACGGCCGCGACCACGGTGAGCCAGCCACCGCCGAGGACGGCGGCGGCCAGCGGCACGCCGACGCGGCTGCCGAGCAGCAGCGTCGCGGCGGTGAACGTCAGGCAGGGCAGCAGCCACAGCGCGGGGTTGCGGCCGACCGCCAGCCCGGCCACCGCGAGCACCGGCGCGACCAGGAGCAGAACCGCGAGGGTACGGCGAAGCAGCAGTTCCAGCCCCGCGCGGGCGGTGCCGGCGACCACCTCCCAGTTCGGGTTGGCGCGGCGGGACCAGGCCACCGCGAGCCCTGCGAGCGGCGCCACAGGTGCCAGCAGCAGCACCGCCGAGGGCTGCTCCGGGTAGTTGCGGTCCAGCAGCACCGCGGCGAGGATCGCCGTGCACGTCATGGCCGCCCACGCCAGCAGCGACCAGTCGGTCCAGCGCAGCCACCACTGTCGCAGCGGGCGCCGGCGCACCGGTCGTGGCCCGGTGCGGGCCTGTTCCAGGATCGCCTCCCGGGCGTCGCCGAGCAGGGCGCGCAGTGGCGGGGCGGCCAGCTCGCCGAGCCGGTCGCGGCACTCGGCGCAACCCTCCAGGTGCACCTCGATCGTCCAGGTGGCGGCGTCGTCGGGGCTGCCCGCCGCGTACGCGGCCAGTGCCGGCGGGGGAACGTGAGCGGTCATGCCAGTGCCTCCCGTAGGGCGTTGCGGGCACGCCGCGCCCGGCTCTTCACGGTGCCCTCGGGCACCCCCAGCAGGACGGAGGTCTCCCGGACGGTCAGCCCGTCCAGGACCATGGCGGCGAGCACCGCCCGCAGTTCCGGGGCCAGCGCGTCCAGCGCGGCGCCCACCTCCGAGCCGAACGACCCGGCGAGCGCCTCGTCCTCGGCGGCCGGCGCGCTGCGGACCGGAAGCACGTCGGTCGGCACCTCCTGCACCCGGGCGCGGCGGCGCAGCGCGTCGACCAGGCGCCGGGCCGCGATCGTCCAGATCCAGCCGGCCGCCGAACCGCCCGGAGCGTCCGGGGAGGGGCGGAGCCCGCTGAACGAGCCGGCGGCCCGCCACACAGTCATGTACGTGTCCTGGAGGACCTCGGCGACGATGCCGTCGTCCGCGCACCGCCGCCGCAGCCGGATCGCGAGCCACGGCGACGTACGCCGGTACAGCTCGTCGAACGCGTCCAGGTCGGCGCGTGCGACCCGCCGCAGCAGCCGCTCCTCGTCCTGTCGACTTCCTCCCACGCTCAGTTGGTCGTTCACGGCACCTCCGACGGATCACGGCGCGGCGTGACCTGGGTCACACCGCGCCGTGAGGGGTCGTCAGTCATTCCGCTGCGGCGAACGGTCCCTTCGGGCCGAACGCCAGCGCGGCGAACCGCTCGCCGATGCGGCGGTCGGCGGCCGGGTCGGGGTGCAGCTCGTCGGGCAGCGGCAGTTCGGCGTAGTCGGCCTCGCCGTACAGCTCCAGCCCGTCGAGGTAGTGCAGGTTCGGGTCCGCGCCGGACCGGGATGCCACGATCCGGGCCAGCTCGGCGCGGATGACGCGCAGCGTGAGCCGGCCGGTGGCCACCTCGGCCGGGTCGCCGGTGGCCCGGAACCGGACCTTCCCGTCGACGAACTCGACCGCGCCCGGGCCGGGCGTGTCCTCCTGGATCGGGCACAGGACCGACGACACGACCAGCAGCGGCGTGTGCGGATGTCCCTCCCGGATGGTGTCCAGGAAGCCGTGCACGGCGGGGCCGAACGCGCGCAGCCGCATCAGGTCGCTGTTCACCACGTTGATGCCGATCTTGACGCTGATCACGTCGGCCGGGGTGTCGCGCATCGCGCGGGCGGTGAACGGGTCGAGCAGCGCGCTGCCGCTGAACCCCAGGTTGACCAGCTCCACGCCGGCGAGCGTGGCGGCCACGGCCGGCCAGGTGCCGGTGGGGCTCTCCGCGTCCGAGCCGTGGCTGATCGAGCTGCCGTGGTGCAGCCACACCCGGCGGCCACCCGTGTCGGCCGGCTCGACCGGCGCGTCCGTGCGCAGCGCCACCAGCTCGGTGATCTCCCGGTGCGGCAGCCAGATCACCACCTCCTTGTCGGTGGCGGGCAGGTCGGTGAAGCGCACCGTGCCGACCGGACCCGGCTCGACGCCGGACGTGCCGGCGGCCAGGTCGATCGTGAGCACCTTGCCGCCGTCGGCGGTGGCCTGACCGGCGAGACGGCCGTCGACGACCAGGTCGTAGCGGCCGTCGGGACGCGGCCCGGTGCCCCGGTAGACCATCTTCGTGGGCAGCACGTCCAGCTCCACGACTGTGGCGCGGGTACGGAACACCAGCCGTACGCCCGACGGCATCGCTTCGGCCATCGTCAGCTGCGGGTCGGTGTTCTGTGCCCGGGCCCACGCGGGCAGCCGGTGCGGCAGCACCCCGTCCGCTGTCTGTTCCAGGTCGAGCGCGCCGCGCAGCAGGTCGGTGGTGATCGGGGTGGTGATGTGCGGGGATGGCATGATCCCGATCCTGCCCCCGGATCCCGGGGGGTGGCCACCTGATTAGTCCGACAGACCGGACTCGTCACGCTGGGTCAGTCGGTGAGCACCCGCTCCACGTAGCGGGCGATCATGGTGGCGAGGACCCGGTCCGGGTCGGTGGCCCACACCTCGGCGTTGAAGATCTCCACCTCGACGTCACCGGTGTACCCGGCGGCCTCCACCGCGTGGCGCAGCGGCGGGAAGTCGATGTGCCCGTCGCCCATCATGCCGCGGCCCAGCAGCACGTCGGCCGGCAGCGGGGTGAGGAAGTCGCAGACCTGGAAGCTCGCGATCCGTGCCCCGGCGCGGGCGATCTGCCGCCACACGTCCGGATCCCACCAGACGTGGAACGTGTCCACCACGACGCCGACCTGCTCGGCCGGGAACGCCTCGGCCAGGTCGAGCGCCTGCCCGAGCGTGGACAGCACCGCCCGGTCGGCGCAGTACATCGGGTGCAGTGGCTCCAGCGCGAGGCGTACCCCCCGCTCGCGGGCGTACGGCGCAAGCTCGGCCAGCGCGTCGGCGACCCGCTGCCGGGCACCCGCCAGGTCGCGGGAGCCGGGTGGCAGGCCGCCGACGACCAGCACCAGGCAGGCGGCGTCCAGCGCGGCGGCCTCGTCGATCGCGCGCCGGTTGTCGGCGAGCGCCTCGACCCGGCCGGCGTCGTCGGCGGCGGTGAGGAACCCGCCCCGGCACAGCGACGACACCCGGAGCCCGGCATTCGCGACGAGCCGCGCGGCGGCCGGTACGCCGATCTCGGCCACCGGCTCGCGCCACAGCCCGATCGCCGGGATGCCGGCGCGTACGCAGCCGTCGACCGCCTCGGCCACCGACCAGCGCTGCGTGGTGCGCTGGTTGAGCGACAGCCGCGCCAGCCGGGCATCGGCGGTCATCCGGGCACGCCCGCGACGTCCAGGTACGCGCGCATCCGCCGCGCCGCCAGGTCCGGGTCGCGCAGCAGCCCGGCGGCGTCGGCCAGCCGGAACGCCTCGACCAGGTGCGGGACGCCGCGCCCGCCGTGCAGGCCGCCGACCATGGTGAAGCCCGGTTGCCGTCCGTTCAGCCAGGACAGGAACGCGATGCCCGTCTTGTAGTACGGCGTGGGCGGGGCGAACAGGTGCCGGGACAGCGGCACCGTCGGGTCGAGAATCGCCCGGAACCCGGCCGGATCGTCCGCGTCGAGCCGTCCCAGCGCGGCCGACGCGGCCGGGGCGATGGCCGCGAACGCTCCGAGCAGCGCGTGGCTGAACCGCTTACCGTCGCCCTCGATCAGCTCCGGGTAGTGGTAGTCGTCGCCGGTGTAGACCTTCACCGCGGGCGGTAGCAGCTCCCGCAGCCGTACCTCCCGGCCGGCGTCCAGCAGCGACACCTTCACCCCGTCGACCAGGTCGGCGTGGGCGTGCACCAGCGCGGCGAACGTGGCGGTGGCCTCGTCCAGGTCGGTCGAGCCCCAGTAGCCGGACAGTGCCGGGTCGAACATGTCGCCGAGCCAGTGCAGCACCACCGGCGTGCCGGCCTCCCGCAGCACCCGTTCGTAGACGCGCAGGTAGTCCTCCGGGCCGGTGGCGAGCGCGGCGAGGTGCCGGCTGGCCATCAGCACCGGCGTGGCGCCGTACTCCTGGACGACGGCGACCTGCTCGGCGTACGCGGCGACCACCTCGTCGAGCGTGCCGGGCACGCCGGTGAGCTGGTCGGTGCCCGCCCCGGCGACGATCCGCCCGCCGCACGCGGCGGCCTCGGCGGCGCTGCGCCGGATCAGCTCGCGGGTGGCCGCCCAGTCCAGCCCCATCCCGCGCTGCGCGGTGTCCATCGCCTCGGCCACACCGAGGCCCCACGACCACAGGTCACGCCGCACCGCGAGCGTCGCGTCCCAGTCCAGCCCCGCCGGGCGGGCGGGGGAGTTGTCGGCGTACGGGTCGGCGACGACGTGCGCGGCCGCGTACGCGATCCGGGTTGCCGGTGGCCCGGACGGCCGTCGCCACGCGGGGGGTTCCCGCAACGTCAGCCGCTCGGTGCCGCCGTCCGGTGCGGGAAGCGTGATGTGCGTGCTCACCGGGGGATCTCCTCGATCGTCACCCGCCGCCCCTCGCGGGCCGAGCGCAGCCCGGCCTCGGCCAGTTGCACGCCCCGGGCGCCGGCGAGGAAGTCCCAGGGGAACGGCTCGCCGTCGACGACGTGGCGCAGGAAGGCCTCCCACTGCACCTTGAACGCGTTGTCGTGCTCGCCGTTGTCCGGCACTGTCTGCCACTGCGCGCGGAACGCCTCGGTGACCGGCAGGTCGGGGTTCCACACCGGCATCGGGGTGGCGCCCCGGTGCTGGATGCGGCAGTCGCGCAGCCCGGCCACGGCGCTGCCGTGCGTGCCGTCGACCTGGAACTCGACCAGTTCGTCCCGGTGCACGCGGACCGCCCAGGAGGAGTTGACCTGCGCGACGATGCCACCGGCCAGCTCGAAGATGCCGTACGCGGCGTCGTCGGCGGTGGCCCGGTAGCGGGTGCCGGTCTCGTCGACGCGCTCGGGGATGTGCGTGGCGGTGACAGCGGTGACGGCGGTGACCGGGGCGATGATCTGCTCCAGCACGTAGTGCCAGTGCGGGAACATGTCCAGCGTGATGCCGCCGCCGTCCTCGGCGCGGTAGTTCCAGCTCGGACGCTGCGCGGCCTGCCAGTCGCCCTCGAAGACCCAGTAGCCGAACTCGCCGCGCACGGACAGGATCCGGCCGAAGAAGCCGCCGTCCACGAGTCGCTTGAGTTTGCGCAGGCCGGGCAGGAACAGCTTGTCCTGCACGACGCCGTTGCGGACGCCCTTGGCGGCGGCGAGCCGGGCCAGCTCCAGCGAGGCGAGGAACCCCTCGGCGAGCGGCTTCTCGGTGTAGACGTGCTTGCCGGCCTCGATCGCCGCCCGGATCGCCTTCTCCCGCTGGGTGGTCACCTGCGCGTCGAAGTAGATCTGGTGGGCGTCGTCGGCGAGGGCCGCGTCCAGGTCGGTCGTGTACGCCGACAGCCCGTGCCGCCCGGCGATCTCGGCGAGCCGGTTCTCGTCGCGGCCCACGAGTGTCAGCTCGGGCCAGATCCGGCTGCCGTCGCGGGCCGGCACGCCGCCCTGTTCGCGGATGGCGAGCAGGGACCGGACGAGGTGCTGCCGGTAGCCCATCCGGCCGGTGACGCCGTTGAGGATGATGCCGACGGACGTGCGTTCCACTGTGCCTCCCGGCGGTGAATGCGCTTTCAGTAAGCGCTTTCAGGGTGCTACCGTAGCCACGCCGGAACACCGGGTCAAGACGTTCCGCAGGGAGACGCATCGATGTCGCACGTGACGCTGGAAGACGTGGCCAGGGCGGCCGACGTCTCACTGGCCACCGCCTCCCGGGCCCTCAACGGCAGGCGCGTCACCCCGCACCTGCACGACCGCGTCCTGGCCGCCGCCGCACGGCTCGCGTACACCCCGAACGCCCACGCCCGCGCGCTCGCCGGCGCGTCCCGGCGCAGCGTCGGCGTGGTCTGCCACGACGTCACCGACCCCTACTTCGCCGCCGTCGCCGGCGGCGTCATGCGCGTCGCCGCCGACAACGACCTGCTGGTCATGCTGGCCAGCACGTTCCGCGACCCGGAACGGGAGATCGCGTACGTGTCGATGCTGCGCGCCGAACGCGCCCCGGCGATCCTGCTCATCGGCTCCGGCTTCGAGGACCCCCGCTGGGAGCGGGCCATGGCCGCCGAGCTGGCGCCCTACCTCGACGGCGGCGGCCGGGTCGCGGTGGTCAGCCGGCACCGCACCCTGAAGGTCGACAGTGTCCTGCCGGAGAACCGGGCCGGCGCCGCCGAGCTCGCCCGCGCGCTGCTCGGCCTGGGGCACCGCCGCTTCGCGGTGCTCTCCGGCCCGCCCGAGCTGACCACAGTCGCCGACCGGCTCGGCGGGTTCCGCGACGAGCTGGCCGCCGCCGGTGTCACGCTCGACCCGGGCGCGGTGGCCGAGGCGGCGTTCACCCGCGACGGCGGCTACCGGGCGATGACCGAGCTGCTCGACCGCGGGCTCGACGCCACCTGCGTCTTCGCGTGCACCGACGTGATGGCCGTCGGCGCGTACGCGGCGTTGCGCGACCGCGGGCTGTCGGTGCCCGGCGACGTCTCGGTCGCCGGTTTCGACGACATCCCTGTCGTGCGTGACCTCACCCCGCCGCTGACCACAGTGGCGCTGCCGCTGCACCGGCTCGGCGAGGAGGCGATGAAGCTGGCCCTGACCGAGAACGCCGGTCGCCGCCGCCGGATCGTGCGCCTGCCCGGCGAGGTCGTGATGCGGGCCAGCACCGCGCCGGTCGCCTGATCCCGGCCGGTAGGGTGCCGTCATGATCGAGGACGCACCGTGCCGCTGACGAACCCCTGGCTGACCGGTGCGACGCCGACGAGGAAGCTGGACCGGGACCGCCTGGAGGAGCGCATCCTCAACCTGCTGTCGTCGCAGAACATGTGCGTGCTCGCCACCGTCGGGCCGGACGGGCCGCTTGCTACGCCGGTGCGCTACTACCCACTCGACTTCACGCTGATGTTCACCGCCGCGCCACGCTCGCCGAAGATGCGCAACATCGCCGCCGATCCGCGGGTGTCGGTCGGCGTCTTCGCGCCGCTGGTCGGCCTGGCCAGCAGCCGTGGCGCGCAGGTGTTCGGCACCGCCCGGGTGCTCGGCCCCGACCACCCCGACCGGGCCCGCCACTGGGCCGCGTTCCGCTGGGAGAACGAGCACGCGGAGCGGGGCCGGTCGCTGTCCGAGCCGCCCGAGGACCCGCTCGTCGTGATCGAGGCCGACCGGATCGTCTACACCGAGCACTGGCTGCGCCGCGAGGGCTACGCCCCACGCCAGCAGTGGCGTCGCTGACGGCGTTCCACCCAGGCGCGCTACGGGCCGGCGGGGGAGCGGGTGGCGTGCAGCAGGTTGCCAGCCAGGCGCAGGTCCGCGCCGCCGACCCTCGCGAGCACGTCGATCCGCTCGGCCGTCACCTGCGTCCAGAGCGGGTCGGGGAAGGCCGCGCGCAGCGTGTCCGCGTCCAGGCCCCAGCCCTCGCCCGCCTCCGGCGACACCGCCAGGACGAACACCGCACCACCGGGCGCGGTCAGGCGCGGCAGCAGCGCCAGGTAGTCGCGTACGGCGGCGCCCCGCCGGTCCAGCGAGTGCAGCAGGCCGGAGTCGAACACCGAGTCGTACGGCACCGGCGGCACCGGGATCGCCGTCGCGTCGCACACCTCGAAGCGCACCGGCAGGCCCGCCGCGGCGGCCTTGGCCCGGGCCTGGTCGATCGCCACCGGTGAGATGTCGACTCCTGTCACGTCGTGGCCGCGGCGGGCCAGCGCGAGCGCCAGCTCACCGGTGCCGCAGCCGACGTCGAGCACGCGCGGGCCGCGTACCCCGGTGTCGAGGACCGCGGCGAGCGCCGGCTGCGGGCCGCCGATCTCCCAGGGCGGGCGCTCGGCGTCGCGATAGAGGCGGTCGTAGTGGACGTCGTCCGGCTCGTCGGTCATCGCGTACCCCCTCGGTCGGCGCGGCCACCCCCGAGCGTGTCACGTCCGGCGGCGATCAGTGCCCCGTCGCGGGTCAGAACCGCAGGCGGCGCAGGTAGCGGTAGCCCACGGCAGCGGTCTGCTGCGGCGTCACGTCGGGGGTGTCGTTCTCCACGATGTACTCCATCACCTGGTGCCCCCGGAAGATCCGCGCGAAGTCGATCATTCCGGTGCCGAGGTCGGCCATGTCGCCGGTGGCCGGGTCGCGGTCCTTGACGTGGTACTGCAACACCCGCTGCGGCGCCGAGCGGATCACGTCGAGCGTGAAGCCCTCCGGGTCGTCGACGCCCTCGCCGGAGTTGATGCCGCCGGTGACCGCCCAGTAGATGTCGATCTCCAGGTGCACCAGGCGCGGGTCGAGTTCCTCGGTCAGCACGTCCCACGGCCGCCTGCCGTTGCCGAAGTCGATGGTGAACTCGTGCGCGTGGTTGTGGTAGCCGTACCGCAGGCCCGCCTTGCGCGCGGCGGCGGCCTCGACGTTCATCTGCTCCGCCCAGCGCTTCCAGTCGTCCTCGCGGTCGGAGTCCAGGTACGGCACCACCATGAACCGCTGGCCCAGCGTCCGGGCGTTCGCAATCTTCTGTTCCAGCGCGGCGGCGTCGGCGGCGATGCCGTCGTGGCTGGAGCTGGCCTTGATGCCGATGCCGTCCAGGAAGCGGCGCAGCTCCCGGGCGGTACGGCCGAAGTAGCCGAGCGCCAGCTCGACCCGCGGGTAGCCGATGCGGGCCAGGTGCGCCAGCGTCGCGTCGTAGCCGGGCGAGCCGTTGAGCGCGTCGCGGACCGTCCAGAGCTGGAGGCTGATCAGTTCCTTCGGCACCGGGCGCCGGCCGTGATGGTGCCCGCCGGCCTGGGCCGCGGTCGCGCCGAGCCCGGTGGCGAGCCCGATCCCGGCGAGCGCCGCCAGGGAGCCGCGCAGCAGGTCGCGCCGGTCCAGCGACTGCCGTAGCGCCGTCTGTCCGTCGAATCCGTAGCACATGGTCGTACTCCTTATCGCCTGTGCGCCGGCGCTACAAAAGCCATGTCGATATGTCTATGGCTTTCGGTGCTTCGAGTCTGACTTTCGATCGGTGTGGCGGAAAGTCGGGGACTGTGCGTCGCCGGTGCCGCGTGGCAGGCTCGGGGCGTGGCCGCATACGACGTCGCTCTCGTCCTGCTCGTCGACCCGACCGGCGCCATCCTCATGCAGCACCGCGACGGCAACGCGCCGGTGTCTCCGTACCAGTGGAGCCTGCCCGGCGGCAGCATCGAGCCCGGCGAGACACCGGAGCAGGCCGCTCGGCGCGAGCTACGCGAGGAGACCGGGCTGACCGCCGGTGAGCTGCACCTGCTGTGGAGCGGCCCCCGCCCGCACGAGGACGGCTTTCCGCACACCGTCACCGTCTACGTCTTCCGCGGCGCCACCGACGCCCGGCAGGAGGACGTGGTGCTCGGCGAGGGACAGGCGATGGTCTTCGTGCCCCGCGACGAGGTGCTCGACCGCGACCTGGCGGTGAGCGCCGCGAAGGTGCTGCCGCTGCACCTCGCGGAGACCGCCTAGCGCCCGGTCAGCCTCCCGGCCAGCACCCCGGCGAACCGGGGGAGCAGCTCGTCGTCGGGCAGATGATCCGGGTTGATCTCGGTGACCGACAACCCGGCGAACCGCGGGCTCGCCACCAGCTCCGCCAGCGTCGCCGCCGCCTCGCCGAGGCTGAGCCCGAACGGCTCCGGCACGTCCGCCAGCGGCGCGTCCACGAAACTCAGCACGTCCACGTCGAAGTGCACCACGAACCGTTCGGCCGCACCCTCGGCCACCGACCGGGCCCGGCGCGCCGCCGCCCGAGCGTCGGCATGCACCTCGTCGGCCGGCACGTACGCAAGCCCCAGCTCGGCCACCAGCTCGCGTTCGTGGTCACCGCGGGGCAGCGAGTCCCCGTACACCACCACCCGCTCCGGCGGCAGCAGCGGCCCCTCCGGCCCGACGCCCGCCACCTCGGGCAGCGTTCCCGGCAGGCCGAGCATGTGCGCCAGCCCCATCGCGTCCAGGTTGCCGTTGGCGCGGGTCTCCGGCGTGTAGAGATCCGGCCCGCCGTCCACGTACACCAGCGCGGGCGACAGCCCGGCCCGCGCGCAACCGGCGACCAGGCCGACAGTCACCGTGCAGTCGCCGCCGAGCACCAGCGGCGCACGCCCCCGGCGCACCGCCGCCGCGACCCGGTCGGCCACCGCCGAGGCGACGGCGGCCACCGCGCCCGCGTTCTGACCCCTGGGGTACGCCGGATCCGGCCGCCACCGGAAGCCCGGCACGTCACCGGCGTCCTCGACGTCGGCGCCCAGCAGATCGAGCAGACCCGCGGCGCGCAGGGCGGCGGGTGCGCGCTCGATGCCCGGGGTGTGGGCACCGGCGCTCGACGGCGCTCCGACAACCGTCCACTGACGAGGGTCCATCGCCCCACCCTAACCTTGCTTGGGCCTGATGCCGGGATCAGCGCAGCACCAGCAGGTCCAGTGCGTCGATCACCGGGCCGCTGTCCGCCTGTGCTGCTTCGTGCAACCGCTGGACGCCGGCGGCGTACTCCGCATCGGTGATGAGCTGAAGCGGCGTGTGCGCCTCCCGGCGCAGGCCGGCCGCCGCCTCCCGCAGCGACGGCGCGGTGACCTGCGGAACCTGCTCGACCGCCGCGGCGGCGAACCCGGCGGCGGCGAAGGCGGCCTCGACGTCGGCGATGCCCGGGTACGTGTCCAGCACGCGGATCGCCTCGGGGAAGTAGTCGAACAGCGTGATCGCCTCGTGCCGTCCCGCGAATGCGGACCGGATCAGCACCGGGGCGCCCGGCCGCAGTACCCGGCGCAGCTCGCGCGCCGCCGCGGCCAGGTCGGATACGTGGTGGATGACCGTGGACAGCCACGCGCCGCCGACGCTCCCGTCGGCCAGCGGGATGTGTCCGGCGTTGCCTGCGACCAGTGGCGCGAACCCACAGCGGGCGCGCATCGCCGCCGACGGCTCGACGGCGACCACCTCGACGCCGGGGAACCAGCCGGTGAACGCGCGCGCCCAGCTGCCGGTCCCGGCGCCCAGGTCGAGCAGTCGCATGCCCGGACGCGGTACGAGGTGCCGGGTGACGGCGGCACGCCAGGCCGTGAGACCGTCGTCGGTGAGGTGCCGGGTCGCGGCGAACGAGTCGGCGTCCGCGTCGTGGTACGCGATGCGGGCCATACGCCACAGCCAACTCCCCGGCGGGCTGCTGAGGCAAGAGACTGTGGCGGATCGGGCTCGGCTTCGGAGAGGGGTAGGGGTGCGGTATCGGATCCACTTCGACGCCGAGCTACCGGCGGATGCCCTGCGCGCGTTCCTGCTGACGGAGTACGGCGTCGCGCCGGAGACCATGTACGTCGGGCGGGTCGAGGACCGGGCCGTCGATGGCCCACGGCCGGTGGCGATGCTCACCCCGCCCGACGGGGACGAGGGCTTCGGCTGGATTCTCACCGGTGACACCGAGCTGGCCGCCGCCACCGGCCACGGCGAGCGCAATCTCGCGGTCACCCTCGCCCGCGCGTTCGGCGTACGGGCGCTCGTCGACGACGGCGGCATCCACCCCGACCGGTGGGTGCTGGTGAGCGCCGACGGCAGCAGCGGCCGGGTGCTGACCGACTCCGACGCCGCCGCCGACGGGGACCTGCGGATCGTGCACGCGCTCGAAGCGATCAGTGGGGAGCCGCAGCTCGCCGTCGTGCCGCCGCCGGAGTGGGCCCGCGACTGGTGACCTGGCCGGGGCGACAGATCAGCGGACGAGGCTCGCGTGCCAGTCCCGCAGGAACGCCTCGGCCAGCGCCCGCGCCCGAGGGCGTACGTCGAAGCTCTCCCCGACGCGGCGCCGGGCCATGTGCGACAGGCCGTCGGCGGCCTCGTTGAGCGCGTGCCCACTGTGCGCCTTGACGTGCTGGAAGGACAGGTCCGGTCGACGGCTCACCTGGTCGGCGAGGCGTACCAGGGTCGGCCGATCGGCCCAGCGGCGCCGGCGCAGGCTGTAACCGGCCGGCATGTCCGCCACCGTGCCGGACTGCCAGCGGTGCAACCACCGCAGCGCGGAGAGGCTGTCCACCAGCACCGTCATCGCCGGTGGCGGGTCGTCGTACGCGGTGAGCAGGAAGTCCACCGCCCGCAACTCGTTGATCAGGACACGGGACGCGCCGGTCGGGTCCAGGCGGCCCGTGCCCCGGCTGCGCAGGCCGTACCGGCCGTCGCTCACCACGTACCCGATGCCGCCGGCACGGCCCTTCCAGCTCGCGTCGGTCGCGGCGACGACCGGTGCGGACGCCGTCGCCCACCGCTGGACCTGCCCACGTCCCCGTTCCGGCTCGGGTTGTGGCCGGCAGTCGGTGCCGTGCTCCTCGGCGAGCCGGGTGGCGTTGTCCAGGAGCTGCCCGGCCGAGGCGAGCTGGTCGTAGTGCGCCGCGGTCAGGGCGAGGGTGACCGCGTCGCCGATGCGCTGGCACTGCGGGCAGGTGGTACGGAAGACGTAGCGGCGCAGCGGCAGCGCGCGGTCGTACAGGGGTGCGGGGAGCAGGCTCAGGGCGTGGCGGAACTCGTCGGGTCGCATGGTGCCTCCTGACGGGCGGGGGAGGGCGGATGGTCAGGCCGGTGCGACGGTCCAGTTGCCGTCGGCGGTGATCTGCACGAGCGCGGGCGTGGTGAGCGGGCGGACGCCGGAGTAGGCGCCGATCTCGTTGACGAGCAGGCCGCCCTCGCCGTCGTCCAGCGAGTACGCGTGCACGACGAAGTTGGACGACCCACGCCGGTGGGTGATCCGCACGGCGGTGGCGTCGCCGCCGAGCAACAGCACGTCGTCACCCTTGCCGGACGCCTTTCCGGTCTCCGACGTGGTGGCCAGCTGCGCGACGGTGCCGATGGTCAGCGTCCACGAGCCGCTGGCCTCGATCTCGAACTGCGTGGTCAGCGAGCCGTCCTCCAGGTTGATCCACCGCTTGCCGGTGTAGGAGCCGATCTCGTTGACGAGCAACCCGTCGCCGTCGCTGGTGAGGACGGTGTTGCTGCTGCACCGGCAGGTGAACTTGACGACCGCGAGGTCGGTCAGGTCGGGGATGCGCACCACGTCGTCGCCGCGTCCCTTGACGACCTTCGGCTTCGGGGTGGGCGACGGCGCGGGCGCCTCGGTGGTGGCCGGCGCGGCAGAGGTGGGCGCGGCGGTGGTCGGGGCCGCCGTGGTCGGCGCGGCGGACGGGGACGCCGAGGTGGGGGCGGTGCTGCGCTGAGCCGCCGTGACGGCGGTGACCGGCTGCGGCTCGTCGTCCTCGGTGAGCGCGCCGGCCAGGACGACGCCGCTGATCGCGAGCGCCAGCACGACGCCGCCGGCGACGAGGGGACGCGCGCCTGCGGGGCGGTTCGCTGCGGCGGGCGGGTTCGGCGTCGTCGCGTCGCCGGTCTGCTCGGCCGGCGCGGGCTGGGTCGGGTCGGACATTGCGGTTCCTCTCGGTTGGGGGTGCGGGACGGGATTAGCCCCGTCCCGCCGCGGTGTCCGGTCAGCTCAGCGAGACGGTCACGCCGCCGGAGAACGGCGAGTCGTGCAGCTCCAGGCGGGCGAGCTTGACGCCCTTCGGGATGTCGAAGACGACCACACCGGTGACCTGGTTGCCGGGGTTGATGTCGTTGAGGAACGTCTCGGCGTTCTTGTTGGCGTAGATGGCGGCCGAACCGTCGGCGGAGTACTCGGTGCCGTTTGCGGCGTACGCCTTCTGGCTGCTGCCGTCGAACATCTGCGACTCCTTGCCGATGTTCTTCACGTTGAGCGTGACCAGGCAGAACTGGCCCTGCGCCTTGGCGACGAACGCCGACGAGCCGACCTTGCTGACGCCGCACTTGGCGGACTTGACGGTGAACTCGAACTTGCCGTCGCGGGCCGGCTGGCCGATCTTCGCGGTCTTCGGCTTGTCGTCGCTCTTGCCGGCGTCCGCCTTGCCGCCGTCGGTGTCACCGGCGGCCGCCTCGGTGCCGGACTCCGCCTTGCCGGTGGTGTCCTCGGTGGTGCCGGCACCGCAGCCGAGCGCGATGAGGCCGGTGGCGAGCAGGGTGAGGGTAGCGATCTTGCGCATGCTGAAGCTCCTGTGAGAGAAGGGGGATTTGCTGGTCGACTCGCCGGATCGGCGCTTCGTCGACGCCTATGAATCACAACAGGAGCTATGCCTGGAGTCCAGCAAAGAAGATTGAAAGAGCTGATAACCAGGGTTATCGAGAAAAGGTACGCCCGCCGACGGGCGATGCAGGGTCGGCACCGACAGCGGTGATCCTGAGACCGGGGAGATCCAGACCTGCCGCAAGCAGGAGGCCGTGGGGCGGCGAGAGGATTCCCACGCCGGCCCACGGCCTCCGTTGGTCCGAGCCGGTGTCGCTACTTCGTCGCCGCTCCGGGTGACCACTCGTTGGCGAAGGTCTCCATCTGACGGATGACGAGGTCGACGGCGGCGCGCTCCTGGTCCGGCGGGTAGTCGTAGCGGGCCAGCAGTCGGCGGATGTGACTGCGCAGCTTGGCGCGTACCGGCTCGCGGGAGAACCAGTCCACCGTGATCGACGACTGGATCGACTTCACCAGCTCCCGTGCGATCTCCGCGAGGGTGCCGACGCCCATGAGCTCGGTAGCGGCACCGTTCTGGGCGACGGCGTCGTAGAAGGCGAGTTCGGCGTGGTTGAGCGGAGGGTCGAACTGGTGGCCGCGCCGGGCGTCCGCCGCCACCTGCTTGGCCAGCTCCACCAGCTCGACGATGAGCTGTGCGCTTGTCAACTGCTGGCGCATGTAGCGGTTCATCAGGTCTTCCAGCTGGGCGGAGAAGCGCTCCTGGCGAACCACGTTGTGCTTGGTGACCTCACGCATCTTCCGCTCGATCAGCCGACGTAGCGCCGCGGCAGCCAGGTGCGGGGTCTCCGAGTCCTGCAGGCGCTGCAACGCCACCCCGTTGAGCTCGGTGATGTCGAGCTTGCCGAGGCCCGCCTCCTCGTAGATGTCGGTGATGTCGGCGGCGTCGACCACCTCGGCGGCGAGCTGGGACAGGTAGCGTTCCACCTCGGCCGTGTTGGGCAGGCCCTTGGCCTCCCGGTCGGCGGCCTCCTCCTTGACGATCCAGACCCGCACGTCGCGGAAGTAGTGGATGTCGCGGCGCATCCGGTGGATGTCGCCGGCGCGCTCGATGAAGTCGCGGCTGGTCGCGCAGAGCGTGTAGAACCGTTCCAACCGCCCGGCCGAGTCACGGAACCGCCGGTGCAGCGGCTTCGTACCGGGCTCGACGTCGTTGCCCGGGGTGCGTGGGTTGCGCAGGAAGTTGGCGGCCTTCTTCACCGCGCGGCGCCAGCGGGTCGGGTCGGTCTCGTCGTCCAGGACCTCCCGCCACTCGACCGGGGTCAGCATGGCCTCGAGGACGGCGATTTCGTTGTGCACCTCACTGATCGCACGCTCGATCTCGCGGCCGAGGGTCTGGTCTTCCTGGTCGCTGGGCGTGTACTCGGTGAGTGCCTTGCGCAGGTTCTCGGTCAGCGGGGCGTAGCCGACCAGCAGGCCGTCCTGCTTCTCCCGGAACCTGCGGTTGACACGGGCGAGCGCCTGCATGAGGTTGGCGCCCTTCATCGGCCGGTCCATGTAGATCGTGTGGATCGGCGGTGCGTCGTAGCCGGTGAGCAGCATCGAGTGCACGATCAGCAGCTCCAGCTCGTCGTCCGGGTCCTTGGCGCGGGCCTGGACGGTCTTCTGCTGCGACGGACGCAGGTGGTGTGGGCGTAGCACCTCCTTGTCGCTGGGCACCCCATGGAAGACAATCTTCATCTTGCCCTTGTCGACGGCCGGGTCCGCCCACTCGGGCCGCAGCTCCTTGAGAGCGTCGAAGACGCGGACGCAGATCTCTCGCGTCGCGCAGACCAGCATCGCCTTGCCCGGCCCGCCGAGCTGCGGCCGCATCAGCTCGCGGCGACTCTCCCAGTGCTCGACGAGGTCCTTCGCGAGGGTCTCGACCCGGTCGGGGGCGCCATAGACGGTGTTCATGGTGGCCGCATACGCCTCGGCCCTGCGCCGCTCCGCATCGTCCAGGCTTGCGGTGAGCTGCTCCACCTGCTCGTCGATGCTCTCCGGGTCGATGTCCGGCGGCAGCGACACCGGAATGATCCGCGGCTCGTGGTAGACCCGCACTGTCGCCTCGTCGTCGACGGCACGCTTGAGGTCGTACACGTCGATGTAGTCGCCGAAGACGGCGCGGGTGTTCACCTCGGCGGTGGCGATCGGGGTGCCGGTGAAGGCGATGAACGTGGCGTGCGGCAGCGCGTCGCGCAGGTGCCGGGCGTAGCCGTCCAGACTGTCGTAGTGGCTACGGTGCGCCTCGTCGACGATCACCAGGATGTTGCGCCGGTCGGAAAGAAGCGGATGCGGCCTCCCGGCGTCGCGCTCCTCCTTCGTACGCCCGAACTTCTGCAAGGTGGTGAAGATGATGCCGCCGGCGTTGCGGTTCGACAGCTTGTCCCGCAGTTCGGCGCGTGTGTCGGCCTGCTCCGGCTCCTGGCCCAGCAGGGTCTGACTGTCGAGGAACGTGTCGAAGAGCTGGTCGTCGAGATCGGTGCGGTCGGTGAGCACCACGATGGTCGGGTTCTTCAGGGCGGGGTGACGGGCGGTCGACGCCGCCGTGCACACCATCTCCTCGGACTTGCCGGAGCCCTGGGTGTGCCAGACGACGCCCGCCTTCCCGTCGCTCTGCGACGCCCGCACGATGCACTCGACGGCCCGGACGACCGCGAAGTACTGGTGCGCCTTCGCGATCCGCTTGCTGTTCGAGGTGAAGTTGACGAAGCCGGCGGTCAGCTCCAGGAAGCGCCGCTGGTGGAACAGCCCGTAGAGGGCGACGGTCAGCGCCTCCGGGCCGTCGTAGTCGGGCGAGGTGGTGTCGACACGTTCACCCTCCTCGTCGATGTTCCACGGCGCGAAGTGCTCGTAGGGGGTGAACGGGGTGCCGTACTTCGCGGTGACCCCGTCCGAGATCAGGCACAGGACGGTGTGCCGAAAGGCGAGCGGAAACTCCGCGAGATACGCCTGCAGTTGGGCGTGCGCGCCCGTCAGGGTGGCGTTCTCGTCGGCGGCGTTCTTCAGCTCCACGATCGCGACCGGCAGACCGTTGAGGTACAGCACGATGTCGAACCGGCGCCGGAAGTCGCCGTCGACGATCGTCACCTGGTTGATCGCCCGGTAGACGTTGCGGTCGGGGTTGTCCAGGTCGGCCAGGCGCACGGTGGGGGTGTGCTCAGCGCCGAACGCGTCGGTGTACGTGATCGAGCGGATGCCGCGGACCAGCCGCTCGTGCGCCGTACGGTTCTCGGCGAACGCCTCCCGGGAGGCCACGTCGGTGGCCGCCCGCACCGCGTCGGCGAGCGCCGAGGGCGGCAGGTCGGGGTTGAGCCGCTCGATCGCGGCCCGCAGGTCCTCGACGAGCACCAGATCGGCCCAGGACTGCCGCTGCCCCGTCCCCGGCGCGAAATCCTTCCCGGCACCCGGCTCCCACCCGAGCTCACCGAGATGATCCAGCGCCAGCGCCTCCCAGTCCGCCTCGTTCATCCACCCGCCCGCACCCATCCCAACCCTCCCCCTGAAACTTTTACTTACCTAAGCAGCTTCTTCGACGACCTTCTCGGCCTCCTTGACTCGCAACCGCCCCGTCATCAGCTCAGGCAGAAGGGCATCGCGGAGTTCCGCCAGCAACCGGCTCTCCTGAGCTGCGGAATGCGCGCGAAGCCTGACCGGAAAGGCCAGTGCCTCAAACCTGTCGCGGTGTTCGTCTGAAGCGTTTGGAATCGGTGCGGTGAGGAATTTTTCAGCACGCACCGCCGGGTAGGCGCTTCCCTCAGCCACACTCCCGAGGTATGCGACGAACTCTTCTCTCCTGGCGCTTTCGTAGAGGAACGCGGGGCCAACGTCACGAGGCGTGATGACTGCGAACCCGGTGGAGGCAACGAGTAGGGGGTCCTCATCGAGCACGAGGAAACGAGAGCGGCGATTCGGTCGAACCGTGGACCAGAGCGTGTCCCCTGCAGCGATCTCACGTCGCGCCCGGCCGGGCGCATCGTCCCAAGAGGTGCATTCTGGCCAAGTCAACCTACCATCACTGACACTAGCGATGTCTACGTATCGCAGGCTCCCACCCGGGGTTGGCTTGACGGATTTCGCGTTGACGATAGCCACCTTGCCAAGCTCAGTGGTGCCGTTGCTTTCCTTTGCGACTACCTCTTCGAAGACTGCGGCACAGTATTGGTCGACGGTAGCGGCGATGCGGTCGTTGACCGCAATCTTGTCATCCAGTGCCCCGAGCAGTTCGGCGATTGCTTCCTGCACCTCCGGCGGAGGCAGTGGGACGGTCATTCTCTTGAGATGCGATGGGCCGAAGTGTCGCATTACGCTACCAACGCCCATGGCTTCGATCTGCGCAGCGAACTGCGGCGACCGCAACGCTATGGGAATAAAGCCGGCAATCATTCGGTTTTCGATTGGCCGAAATCGGATTATGCCTGTATAGGCGATCGCAGAAACGCCGTCTGTGCTGACCGTCGCCACCTCACCTAATGAGGCTGAAGTGCTCAGAAGAACGTCGCCTTGCTGGAGCCGGAAGTGACTCCAACGCTTCGCCACCATTTCCGGATCGAGATAGTTGCAGCCGGCAAGAAGCGATGCCCCCTGCTTCAAGCCGGCGAGTCTAATGAGCGGAACTCCACCGTCACGGAAGTCCCTGGCCATGATTCCCGGGCCTTCCTGGAAGTCGAGGACCTCGGGTAGCGGAACGACCTCCCACTCAGACATCTAGCCTCCCAAGCTGGTCGCGCACGACTGATTCGAGGCGGGCGGACTCGTCGAAGTGGGCGTACAGCTCCTTGGTTAGGCGCTCAATGCGGTCGGCGAGCGGTTCGGCGTCTGGGTCCTCTTCGGCTTCGGCAGCGCCGACGTACCGGCCGGGGGTGAGGACGTGGTCGTGGGCGGCTACCTCGTCAAGCTTCGCGGAGTAGCAGAAGCCGGGAACGTCCTCGTACGTCTGGCCCTTGGTCTTGGCGGACTTGGTGCCGCGCCATGCGTGGTAGGTGTCGGCGATCTTGGCGATGTCGTCGTCGGTGAGGACGCGCTCGGTGCGGTCGACCATGGTGCCGAGGGCGCGGGCGTCGATGAAGAGGATCTCGCCACGCCGGTCGGTCAGCGCCTTGGCGCCCTGCGGGGTCTTGTCCTTGGTCAGGAACCACAGGCAGGCGGGGATCGCGGTGGTGCGGAACAGGTTCGGCGGGAGGGCGACCATGCAGGCCACCACGTCCGCCTCGACCATCGCTCGGCGGATTTCGCCCTCGCCGGACTGCTTGGAGGACATCGAGCCGTTGGCGAGGACGACGCCGGCGCTGCCGCGGTCGCCCAGCTTGAAGAGGATGTGCTGGAGCCAGGCGTAGTTCGCGTTGCTCTGCGGCGGCGTACCGTAGCGCCAGCGCGGGTCGGTCTCACGGCGGGCCCAGTCGCTCATGTTGAACGGCGGGTTCGCCATGACGAAGTCGGCCCGCCGGTCCGCGTGCTTGTCGTCGGCGAACGTGTCGGCCCACCGGTCGCCGATGCCGACCGGGTCCATGCCGTGGATGGCGAGGTTCATCTTCGCCAGCCGCCAGGTGCGCTCGTTGGCTTCCTGGCCGTAGACGGCGATGTCGTGCGTGTGGTCGTGGCCGGCGCGAGCCTCGACGAACTTCTTGGACTGCACGAACATGCCGCCGGATCCGCAGCACGGGTCGTAGACGCGGCCCTCGTAGGGCTCCAGCACCTCGACCAGAACCCGCACCACGCTCGACGGGGTGTAGAACTCGCCGGCCCGCTTGCCCTCGGCGCGGGCGAAGCGCTCCAGGAAGTACTCGTACGTCTCGCCGAGGACGTCCTGAGCCTTCCGGTCGCCGTGGCCGGTGAAGCGGGCGTCGCTGATGAGGTCGACGAGTTCCTTCAGCCGCTTCTGGTCGACGTTGTCCCGGTTGAAGATCTTCGGGAGGACGCCGGTCAGTGCCCGGTTCTCCTGCATGATCGCGTCCATGGCGTCGTCGAGCAGCTTGCCGACGCCGCTGGGCGCGTTTTCTACCAGGTAGTCCCAGCGGGCGTTCTCCGGCACCCAGAAGACGTTGGCGCTGGTGTATTCGTCGCGTTCGTCGAGGAACTCGGCGCGGCGGTTCTCCGGGATGTCGGAGAGACTGTCCGCGATCTGGTCGCGGCGCTCGGCGAACGCGTCGGAGACGTACTTCAGGAAGACCAGACCGAGGACGAACTCCTTGTACTGCGCGGCGTCCATGGAGCCGCGCAGCTTGTCGGCGGCCTTCCACAGGATGTCCTGGATCTGCTTGGTGCTGGACATGCCGGGCAGCTCGGCCTGTCCGTTGGCACGTTTGCGTGGGGGCACTGTGTGTTCCGTTCTCTCGTTCAGGAGTTCGTACCGTACAGAGTCGTGAGGGTGCCGTCGGCGAAGCCGGTCACGGCGAGTTCGCGCAGCTCGGCCAGCAAGCCGGCCTGCCGCTGCAACAAGCGCTCGCGTTCGTCGAGGCGGCGTAGCACCTCGTTCAGGCGGGTCGCCTCGTCCGGGTGCAGGTCGGGGATGGTCACGTCGCGCAGCCTCGGCGCGTGCACCGCACCGGGGCTACGTGTGGTGTTTCGGGCGGTGACGAGCAGTGCCTTCAGGACTCGCGGGGTGAGGGCGTCGCCCGGGGAGACGCGCAGGCCGCGGGCCGGGAACTCGATCACCGAAAAGCCGTCCTCGTCGAGAAAGACACCGAAATGGGGGACCGTGGTGACGACGAGATCACGGGGTTCGGTGAGTCCGACGTGCGGGTATTCAGCGGCTAGCGTGAGTCGGTCCATCCAGCGCTTGGACGACTGCGCGACGACCTCCGCGGCGCCAATGACTCGGTGGTGACCCTGCGGCCCGACATGCTCTGGTGACAGACGGTGCCCCGGAAGGGTGCGGACCCGCCGCGCGGTGCGTAGCGCGCCGAGGGAGATCTCCTTCGCGCGACTTCCATCGCGTTGCGCCGCCCCGGTTCTGAGGGCTCCGTGTTCCTTCGCGTACCGGATGGCCTCGTGTTCCGCGTCGGTGAGGCGACCCTCGATTTCCCCGATCAGCGCGGGGCGGTCGGTAGCCAGTCGGGCGCGCATGGTGACCGAGGCCGGGCCCGGCGGTCGCAGCGCCGCACCGCGGCGCAGGTCGAGGGCGTCGAGCGGGATCACCCAGCCGGTCCGCGGGTCGTGGCCGTCGCGTCGGTAGCCTTCGGCCCGCCACAGCAGGACGTCCTCGGCTGTGGTCTCCGCGACGCGCTGATCGAGTGCGGCTCCGCTGACGTCGGCGAGTAGCAGGCGGCCCTGGGTGGCGGGAACCGGGTCGCGGGTGAGTAGCCACAGCGCAGTGGAGTGGCCGGGGCGAGCCGGGAACGCGCCGCCGGGCAGTCGTACCACCGCCTCGATGAGGCCATTGGTGAGCAGGTCGGCACGTTTGGTGATCGCATCAGGGTCGCGCAGGGCGTCGACCAGGCTTGCGGCGGGGCCGACCACGACGGCGGTGCAGCCGGAGCCGAGCCGGTCGGCGATGTCGCTGATCCTATCGAGGTCCTCGGCCGGGTCGCGCTGCTCGGTCGGCTGGTAGGGCAGCCGGGTCACGACTACGTCGACGTCGGCGAACTCGTCGTTCAGCTCGTCCGGAACCACCTCGATGTTGAACTCAGGGACGCCGGCCAGGAACAGCCGGCGACGGATCAGGCGGGCCAGGACCGGATCCGGCTGAGCGGCGTTGAAACTGAGCGCCTCCGGCTCCTGGTCGGCCAACAGGGCGGCGAGAAGGTCGCCCGAGCCCGCGTACGGGTCACCGACCGTGATCCGGCGGCGGCCGCGTAGCCGGCTCGGCAGGTCGGCGGCGAGGCGGATCAGGGTGACCAGGTGGGGGATGAGTGCATCGGCGCCCAGCTCGGGCCAGCCGAAGCGAGCGCAGTTGCTGAGCAGGAACTGGTACGCCCGGGTTGCCTCGTAGGCACCCTCGATCAGCTGCTCGACCATTCCCGGGAGATCGGCCAGGTCGGGCGCTTCCTGCAGGTCGGAGAGGAGGAATTCGTCCTCTGGGTCGAACCGGCGGGCCGCCTTCATCGGATCAGCCGTCAGGACGTGGCCGGACATTTCGCGCAGGCAGAGGGCGGCGCCCAGGGAGAGCACCAGGCGGCGACCGCCGTGCTCACGGGCGTACGCGGTGAGGGTATGCAGAGCGCGCTCGGCGCGCAAGGTATCCGGGGCAGCGTTGCCCAGCTTGCGGTCCAGCAGCCAGGTGAGGACCGCGTCGGCGGGGAAGAGCAACTGACCGCCGGCGCTGGGCGCCGGGGCGGGGAAGTCGGGGTACCGGCGCCGCCAAGTCGTCACCACCGGACGCTCGACCTGAGCCAACCGGGCGATTTCGCCCGACGACATGAGCTCCGACATCATGCTCTTCACCTCCTCGTGGTCGAAGGGCTCCACTTTAGTCATGCGTCCCACGGCAGACGGGGGATGATAATGATAACCCGCCTTATCAACGGCTTGATGGCCCGAGGGGTTCATGTGCGCTTTCCTGTCCCAGCTATCGAACGAGGTCTCGCTGGTCGGCAAGAGCAGTAAGACCAAGACCGCGCGCCAAGATCACCGAGATCGATCGGCAGGGCTGAGACTGTGCAGTACTTCGTGGGCACCTACGGGCGGACCGACCACTCGTGGCTCGAAGAGCACCCCGAGTTGAAGCGACACTTTGAGGAAGATCCACAGGACTGGCTCGCGGTCTTTCCCTATGAGGTTGCTTTGCGCGACGTCGAGCTCATCAAGGCGGTGGTCGAGCCGAAGACCTTGGGCGAGGTGCGTCGGTCTCCGCTTGCGGTTCCGCTGGTCAAGGCCGTGTACAACGATCGGGCGGCCGTGGACGGCGAGACCCCGTTCGACGACCTGGGCGACGACGTCCCGTTCGACTGGTATGACGATCTCGGCCTCTTCTGGCGGCCGGATCCCCGGCTGCGTACGGCGCACCTGGCACCGGCCGGCCTGCTCGCCGAATTCGGCCGGAAGGACCGCGCATACGGCATGGACTACGAGCGGGCTACCTGGTTGCCGCTCGACGACCGGGACGCGATCGAGACGGCGCTGCGGGAGATGGGTCATGAGATCGTCTACGACGACACCATCCTGAACCGCTATCTTGCCTGAGCCCGGTCAGAGCCAGGGGCCGGGCCGCGAGTCGGGCCCAGCCCTTGGCCCGGCTGCGCTTCGAGACCATCCGGATGGCCGGGTGTGGGGCAGCCGTGTCGCCTCTCGGTTCGAGTTGATCTCCATGAGCGATGACATCTACTCATCGCTCCCGGTGACCGGCGGGGGCGAAAACGCCTAGCGTCGACAGTCAATCAGTCCTGCCGTCGAGGTGGCCACATCTGATGGCTCCGACAAACGTTGCCCAGTCGTTGGCCGCGTACGTGAGAACTGGTCCGCTGGCATCCTTCGAGTCGCGTACGGCGACGATGCCAGGGTGGTTGGTGGCGACCTCGACGCACGCCCCGCCGTTGTCGCCGCTGCGGGTGCTCTTGCGCCACACCGCGCCGGTCAGATCAGTCATGCCGCATCTCCCCAGCAAGCCGCTTGATCATGTCCTTCGATTCTTCCTCGTCGAGCGCAAGTCCATCCAGCCCTCTCCAGACTCGCTCGTAGGCGGCCAGCTCCTCGGGCTTGTCCAGGTAGAGCGCGCCGGTCAACAACTCGCTGTAGACGATGGACGGCTCCGGGGCGGCGCGTCCACCCTTGGTGGGCGGGAAGTCGAGAATCATGAACGTGCCGGCGACGGCGCCGGGCTGAGGTCCTGCTTGGAGCGGCAGCACTCGAACGGCTACGTTCGGCAACTCGGAGAGCTTCAGCAGGTGATCGAGCTGAACGGTCATCACCCGGGGGCCTCCGACGACGCGGCGGAGCACGCTCTCGCAAAGTACGGACTCCAGCCGAGGTGCCGCCGGAAGCCGTCGCATGAGCAGTGCCTGTCGCTGTAGCCGCACCTGAACTGCGCGCTCGCGCTCCTCGTCGCTCAGCGTGCCTCCGAGGCGGTACAGCCCCTGCGCGTACTCCTTGGTCTGGAGGATTCCGGGGATGAGGGACTCGTCATAGCCGCGCAGGCGGGCGGCCGCGGATTCCAGGCCGACGTACAGCTCGAACCAGCTCGGCACCGCGTCCCCGTACGCGTGCCACCACCCCTTCGACTTCGTCTCGGCCGCGAGCCCTCGCATCGCCTCGGTCATCTCCGCGGACACGCCGTACAGCTCGCACATCGCCTTGACGTCGAGCACCCGCACCGATCCGAGGCCGCACTCGATGCGCCAGATCTTCTGCCGGCTGTACTCCAGCGCCTCGGCGGCGGCGTCGAGGGTCACGCCGGCCTCGTTGCGGAACTGGCGCAGCAACCGGCCGAGCTGTCGGCGCGGCACGGTCGAGCCGATGTCTTCCGCCATTCGGGCACTCCCTGGTTCCACCCGGCAACAACGAGTGACGTAGCTCTGCAACGTCTACTCGTTTCCACGAAATAAGTCAATGCACAACCCGGAAAGTCGTGGTTGGAACGTTGCGCGCTCACTGCGCACTGTCACAGGATGACTACCGGCACGACGGCCTGGCGATCTCTACGGCCCGGCCGCTGTGCCTGTGCGATCGGTGATCCGTTGAGCAGCCCTGGTGCCGTACCGCCGAACGAAGCTGCGGTGTCAGGGCGGGGTGGGCCCGTCGGCGCGGGACGGGCAGGCGGGCCCACCCCTTCCACGACAAGGAGGACAGGCTGATGAGCGTCCGTAACGATCGACCGGGGCGGGGCAGCGGGACGACCGCGTACCCCTCGCTGCTGCCGTGGCAGGTGCGCGAGCGCCGCTTCCCGCCCGCCCGGTTCGGGCGCCGCGGCCTCGACCCCGATGCGGTGTACGCCTACCTCGGCCGGGTTGCCGGCGACATGGCCTCGCTCCACGCCGAGATCACCAGGCACCGCCAGGAGACCCTGCGGATCAAGGTGGCGCTGCGGCGCTGGCAGTCCGAGCAGGCGCGGCTGGCGAACGGCGAGCGCCGGTGACCGGGCGCTGGGTCATCCACCTGCCGGTGTCCGCTGCCGACCTGCCCGCCGCGCAGCGCCTGGCCCGCGTCGTGGCACGGTGGACCGGGGTGCTGCCGCAGGCCGACCCGGGGGAGACCACCGTGTCGGCCGAGGACGACCATAACGTACGCCATCGGGTCTTCTGCGACCTGCTCATGCCCGGCGGCCGACGGTGCCTGCTCCGCGCCGACCATGACGGCCCCTGCTCCCGCCGCGTCCATCGCTGACGCGCTCAGCAGGGGAGGTGGTCGCGAGGTGCGGGCACTGTGGCACTTCGGGGCGGCACACCGGTTCGCGGAACTCGATCTGACGATCACCAGCGTCTGTGACCCCGAGTACCTGGCCGAGAAGCTGACCCTGGCGGTTCACCACGCCGGCTTGAAGGGCTGGCGTGACGCGGACGCACAGCCGCTCTATCAGTGGCTCGTCGAGGGTGTGCAGACGATGCCCCTCGGCAACGGCGTGCGGGGCAGCAAACGTTCGGGGTTCGTCCTGTTGCGTTTCACCCGCTTTCCGACGTCCGACGGCGACGTGATCGTGCGTCTGACCGCAGCGGAGACCGATCGCGCACTGGACGGCTCACCTCTCGACGACGACGGTGTGTCGGTTCCTGGCGGCTAGACCAGCGGCACTGTGCGGCACGGCCGCGATCGCTACTGAGCTGGGCCGACCGCGTCCGCGGCCCGCGAATCAGGTGACCAGGCCGGTGCGGTACGCGTACACCACCGCCTGCACCCGGTCCCGCAGGTCCAGCTTCGTCAGGATCCGCGACACGTACGTCTTCACCGTCTCCTGGCTGATCACCAGCCGCGCCGCGATCTCGCTGTTCGACAGCCCGTCGGCGATCAGCCGCAGCACCTCCAGCTCACGCGGCGTCAACCCGACATCAGCGGGCGTGCCCCCGGCCGGGCGGATCCGCGCGGCGTACCGGCCGACCAGCTGCCGCGTCACCTCGGGCGCGAGCAGCGCGGCGCCGGAGGCGACGGTGCGGATGCCGTGCAGCAGCTGCGCCGGTGGGGCGTCCTTGAGCAGGAACCCGCTCGCGCCGGCGCGTAGCGCCTCGTAGACGTACTCGTCGAGGTTGAACGTCGTCACCACCAGCACCTTGACCGGGTGGGCGACGCCCGCGCCGGCCAGCAGGCGGGTCGCCTCGATGCCGTCGAGCACGGGCATGCGTACGTCCATCACCACCACGTCGGGCCGCAGGCGGCCGGCGAGGTCGACAGCGGCGCGGCCGTCGCCGCACTCACCCACCGCCTCCATGTCCGGCTGCGCGCCGATGATGGTGGCGAATCCGGTACGGATCAGGGCCTGGTCGTCGCAGACGAGCACCCGGATCGGCGCGGTCACGACGCGCTCCCGGTGGGGATGCGCGCCCGGACGACGAAGCCCTCGTCCGCCCGCCGCCCGGCGTCGAACTCGCCGCCGAGCAGCGTGACGCGCTCGCGCAGCCCGGCGAGACCGCGTCCGCTTCCGCCCGGACCCGCGGCGCGCGTGCCGGGGCCCTCCGTGCTGATCTCCACCGTGATCTCCCTGTCGCCATGGTGTACGTGCACGGCGGTGGGGCGGCCGTGTGCGTGTTTGAGGGCGTTCGTCAGCGCCTCCTGCACCACCCGGTACGCGGCCACCTCCGCGCCGCCGGTCACCTCCGCCGGGCTGCCCTCCTGCGTGAACTCCACCGGCTGCCCGGCCTGCCGGGTCTGCTCCACCAGGGCGTGCAGTTCGCCGGCCGAGGGTGTACGCGGCTCCGTACCGTGGTCGGGGTTGAGCACGTCGAGCAGCACCCGCAGGTCGCCGATGGCGCGGCGGCCGGTGTCGGTGACGGCGGTCAGTGTGGTGTCGAGCCGGTCGGGTGCGGCGGTCAGGTAGCGGGCCGCCTCGGCCTGCACCACCATCGCCGTCACGTGGTGGGTCACCACGTCGTGCAGCTCCCCGGCGATGCGCGAGCGTTCGGCGGCGCGGGCGGTCTCGGCGACGTGCCGGCGGCGCTCGGCCTCGGCAGCGCGGTTCTGCCGCAGCCACGACCCGGTGCCCCAGGCGAGCGCCAGCAGCAGGTAGAACGTGGTGAAGCCGACCACCCCTTCGGTCGACCCCTGCCGGGCCAGAATGACGGCCAGTCCGACGTACGCGAGGGAGCCGGCGAGCACCGTGGTACGGCGGCCTCGGTCCAGGTGGGCGCCCGCGCTCAGCAGCGCGATGGCGAGCGCGGTGCCCGCGAAGGTGTGATACGCGCGTACCTGGTCGATGGCGAAGCCGAGCGACACCAGGGCGAGGGACAGCGCCGGACGGCTGCGGCGCAGCGCCAGCGGAAGGCACTCCAGCGCGATCACCACCACTGTGAGCGCGTCGAACGGCCGGGCGGGCAGATCGCCGAGCTGCGTACCGATGCCGCGCAGCGGTGGGGTCACTGATGCGAGCGCGATCACCAGTGCGAGCGGGAGATCCCGGACCGTGACGGGCCAGTGCCGCCACGAGTCCGGGAGCATCCGTCGGGTGATCATCAGGAGACCGTAACGTTCTCCGCCGGGGCCTCGGCCGCGCGGCGGCGCCGCGTCACGATGTGGCCGCGACGGTGGGCCAGCCAGAGGAAGACCACAGTCAGCGCCGCCCCGGCCGCCACCGTGTAGAGGCTGCCCTCCGGCCCGAAGTCGCCGCCGCTGAGCAGCGTCGAACCCGACGTGCCGGCGTCCAGCAGACCCGCCGAGTCGCCGTTGCCGGAGACGACGACGCTGAAGACGCCGCCGGCGGCGAAGTTCCAGCCGAAGTGCAGGCCGATCGGCACCCACAGGTTGCGGGTCGCGGCGTAGCAGGCCGCCAGCATGAACCCCGCCTCGATGGCGATGGCGGTCGCGCCCCACAGGCTGGCGTCCGGGTTCAGCAGGTGCATCAGGCCGAACAGTACGCCGGTCAGCAGCAGCGAGAGCCACGTACCGAGCTGCTCCTCGACCAGGCGGAACAGCAGACCGCGGAACATCAGCTCCTCGGTCACCGCCGCGGCGGCCATGAACCCGAAGATGCCCACCGCGCCGGACACCGAGCCGAGGCCGTGTACGTGGTAGCCGCCCATGAGGGCGATGTTGACGATGACCGCCGCGAACATGGCGAACCCGATCAGCACCCCGCGGCTGAGCCTTGCGGCCGCGCCGTCCCGGGCCAGCTCGGTGACCTGGCGGCGTTCGGTGCGGCGCACCACCCACCCGTACACCATGATCGCGGCCGCGGCGGTCGCGACGCCGAGGATCAGGCTGAGCCAGGCGTTGTCCTGTGCCGCGACGACCGCCCGGCTGCCGACGAGACTGACCGCGACGACGGCCAGGAACTGCTTCACCACACGCATGACGATTCCTTCGAGAGGTCCGGGGCCGGAGCGCCGCGGTTCACCTGGAACGCTATGGATTCGCAGGCCGGGAATCGTCACCGTGCGGTGGACACTTGCGGGTAGCTCGCACGGGGGACAAGCGCTTCGAGGGCCTGCCCTCAGCAGAAATGCTGGCTCGGAGACGACCGCGGCGGGCAGGCTGCCGGCATGGCGACGGGCTTCGGCGGTGAGGTGGCGACCTACTACGCACGGCATCGGCGCGGCTATCCGCCCGAGGTGCTCGACGCCCTGGCGGCAGCCTTCCAGCTCGGTGCCGACGACACGGTGGTCGATCTCGGCTGCGGCCCCGGTCAGTTGAGCATTCCGCTCGCCGACCGGGTGGGCACGGTCATCGGCATGGATCCCGAGCCGGACATGCTGGCGATCGCCCGGCGAACCGCCCTGGACCGGGGGACCGCAAACGCCACGTGGCTGCTTGGCGGCGATGGTGACGTGCCCGCGTTGGCCCGGCTTCTGGGCGGGCGGACGGTCGGTGCGCTGACCGTCGCCGTCGCCATTCACTTCATGGACCGCGACGCCCTGTTCGCGGCGGCCCGGCCGTTGTTGCGCCCCGGAGGTGGCATCGCCGTCGTCACCAACGGCGAACCGCTGTGGATGCAGGACACCGAATGGTCGGCCGCACTGCGCGGCTGCCTGGAACGGATGCTCGGCCACCCGGTGACCGGACGATGCCAGACCGACGAGGCCGGGCGTCGGCGCAACCGGGAGGCGCTCGTGGGTGCCGGTTACCGGTACGAGGAGACGTCGGTGCGGTACGACGCGCCGCTCACTGTCGACGACATGGTGGGCGGCGTCTTCTCCGCCATGTCGGCCGAACGGTTGCCGTCCTCGCGGCAGCGGGCGACGTTCGCCGCCGACGTGCGCGACGCCCTCGGCGGGAGGACCGAGGTGATCGAGAACGTGCGGGTCTGGATGCAGTGCGGCGTGCGTGACGAGGGCTAGCGCGGGCCGCCTGCTGTCGGCTGTTGCCCGATCCGGCGGGCCACGACGCGCATGTGAAGCCCTCCGGTCCGGTCAGGATCCTCGACGTCGTCGGCGCTGACACGCTCGATCGTCAGCCCTGCAACCGCTGCGCCCAGTACACCTGCCCGTCCGGTCCCATGTAGACGAGCGCCAGCAGCAGGTCCGGCAACGTCACGGGTGCGGTGGCGATCGGGTGTACCCGCTCGTGTCTCTCCAGGTGGGGAAACCGGACGACGAACGTCAGGGGTGAGGCGGCGGCGTCGACGATTCCCAGGCGGCTGCCGACGCTGAGCCACTCGTGCTCGCTGATCCGGATGTCGCCCGCGCCGCGCAACCACGGGTAGCGGTCGGGGATCCTGTTCTCCACACCGGCGCTGCCCATGCCGACGCTCTCCTGCGGCGCGTTCACCGCGAACACCGACGGCTTGAGGTCGGTGCGCTTGTCGATGAGGAACAGCGCGAAGTACCCGCCCTCAAGCGGTGCCGGCGGCTTCTGCCACGACACGCGGCCCAGCACCAGCTGGTCACCGTCGGACGTCACCGGCGCCTGGTACGCCGGCCCGAGAGCGGCCTGCGCCTCCTCGTAGCCGACGAACTCCAGGGACGAGCGGAGGTGCAGCGCTTCCGGCCCGTACGGCGGGTGCTGGTGCCACCAACGCCACCCGCCGACGGCCGCCACGGCCAGGACCAGCACCGCCACCATCGAAGCCGCCCGCCGCCACGTCACGGTGCTCAGTGAACCAGCTCGCCGCCGATCCCGTGAGCCAGCCGGGCGATCGCCGCCACCGACCGGTCGACGTCCGCCTCCGTGGTGGTCGCGTTCGACACCGAGATCCGCATCAGCCGGCGTCCCCGCCACGTCGTCCCGCCTGCCCAGCACGTCCCGTCGGTCTGCACCGCGGCCACCACCCGGTCGGTGCGCGCGTCGTCGCCGAACCCGACCAGCACCTGGTTGAGCACCACGTCGTTCACCACCTCGAACCCGGCCGCGCTCAGGCCGTCGGCGAACCGCCGGGCCAGCGCACAACACCGCTCGACCAGCGCGGCGACGCCGTCGCGGCCCAGCTCCCGCAGGCCCGCCCAGACCGCGAACCCACGGGCGCGGCGCGAGGACTCCGCGGTCAGGTCCGCGCCCGCGGGCGCACCGCCGGAACCCACGAGGTACGCGGCCGCGTACGACATGGCCGCCGCGTGCACGTCGGGCCGGGCGCAGAACGCGAACGCCGTGTCGTACGGCAGGTTCAGCCACTTGTGGCCGTCGCAGGCCCACGAGTCGGCCGTCTCCAGCCCGTCCACCAGGTGCCGGGTGGCGGGGCTGGCGGCCGCCCACAGCCCGAACGCGCCGTCCACGTGCGCCCACCCGCCGTGCCGGTGGACCAGGTCGCAGGCGCGGCGCAGGTCGTCGCACGCACCGGTGTTCACGTTGCCAGCCTGAAGGCAGACGATCGTCGGTCCGGGACCGGCGTCGCGCAGCGCCGCGGCCAGCGCGTCCGGGTCGATCGCGCCCTGAGGGCCGGTGGACACCGGGTGCAGCGCGTCGGTGCCGAGGCCGAGCAGGCGCAGCGACCTGTCGATGGTGGCGTGCCGTTCGGCGCCGGCGAACACGCGGACCGCCGGCGCGCCGGGCAGGCCGCGTCGTTCCACGTCCCAGCCGGCGTCGGCGAGCACCTGGTGGCGGGCGGCGGCGAGCCCTGCGGTGTTGGCGGCCTGGCCGCCGGTGACGAAACCGGCCGACGCGGTCGCCGGGATGCCGAGCAGCTCCTTGAGCCAGGTGCCGGCGGCCGTCTCGGCGGCCACCGCGGCGGGGGAGGTGATCGCGTTGAACGCGATCTGGTCCCATCCGGCGGCCAGCATGTCGGCGGCGGTGGCGGCCGGGGAGGCGCCGCCGACGACGAAGCCGAAGTAGCGCGGCCCGGCGGTGGCCACGAGTCCCGGTTCGGCGGCGGTCACCAGCTCCGCTAGGACCCGCTCGGGCGGGGTGGGCGCGTCCGGCAGCGGGCCGGCGAACGCCTCGTTCAGCGCGGCCTGGTCCACGGGTACGCCGACCGGCCGCTCCGGCAGCGACAGCCGGTAGTCGGCCGCGTGGTCGGCGGCGCGCCGGAACAGGTGCCTCAGCTCGTCCATCGCCGCACCCTAGCCCTCGTAACTCCGCCGGTGGGACGTGCGCGGGCTGTCCCCGTATGCGGAGTGAGTGCTGAGTGACGTCCGTGACCGCTGGCTCACCCATCGTTCCTGCGCTTGTGTGGATTGCAGAGAACCGTTGGTGGCTTTCCCACCGATGAGGTGGGACCCGGAGGACCGATGATTCTGAGAAGACTGCTGGACAGCACACCCGCTCGCCTGGCCCGCCAGAGTTCCGACCTGCTCCAGCTTGTCGTGTTGGCCGGTACGGGCCTCGTGACGATGTTCGGCCTCGGGAGTGCGTGGATGGTGGCGTTGCGTCTACCGCTGTGGACTCCCGCAACCCTGGCGATGCTTCTGCCCGTTGGAGTGCTGATCACTTACTACGTTCGGTGTGTCTACCACCCACCTGATTTTGTGATCGAGGAACTCGACGGGTCATTGGTCGTCACCAGGGATGCTCCTATAGAAGTCAAGCGGTGTTGAGGGTGGTGAAGTCGGCGAGGAGGGCGGTGTGGATCTCGCGGACGATGTAGCGCTTGAGGCAGC
>NZ_VISW01000020.1:29650-115952 GCF_007827635.1 Micromonospora sp. CNZ296 | reverse complement strand
GCCCGCCACGAACGTACGGGCGGCCCGCATCGGCCCGACGGTGTGCGAGCTGGACGGCCCGATACCGACGCTGAAAAGATCGAAAACACTGATCATTTGCTGCTTTCCTCGCCGTCGTCCCCGTTGTGCGGATCCGAGCCGGTGCGTGGGTGCCGCGCCCGCCAGGCGGGTAGACGGCCGGCGCCCGGGGTGGGGGCGCCCGACCGGCGAGCCTACCTCGCCCCCGTGAATACCCGCCCCCACTCCGCCACATACCCGCCCCGGCGCACGCGTCCGCCCCCTCCCCGTTCCACTCCCGCCGTCGCCCACCCGCTCCCTCCCGCCCGCTCAGGCCCGCGCCCGCCCCGCCCGCCCTCGCGCTACTGCCGCCGACTCCCGCCCCACCCCTCCCCGTCGATCTTGGAGTTATGGCGCCCAGGATGCCCGATTAACGCCATTCGCGAGGTGCCACAACTCCAAGATCGACGCGCCGTGGCCTGCCCCCGGGGAGATCTTGGTACCGAATGGCCCCCATAGGGGCACTTTCCTACCAAGATCTCCACTGCCCCAGTCAGCGGAACGCCAGTCCCGCGAGGCGGAAAGCGCTCGACGCAGCACCCCTCGCCGAGCAGGGCTCCCGCCCGACGCCACCCCCACCACTCCCGCGATCTTGCAGTTGCGGCCCTGAACAACTGCGCGAATCGGGCACAACGGGGGCCGCAACTGCAAGATCGCGAGGGCTGCGCGGGGCGGCGCGAGGGCTGCGCGGGGCGGCGCGAGGGGCGGGGCTGCGCGAAGCAGCGCGAGGGCGGGCGAGGGTGAGGCGAGGAGCGGGGGGCGTTGGTGAGGAAGCGCCGGGGTAAGCACCTACGGGTGCCCGGGTCGCCGATCCTCCTCGGGGCTGAGGGCGCGGCGCGTACCCCTTTCTACCGTGGAATCAGCGCGGCGGATCGCCGCAGAAGTGGGAGACGACGATGAGTCGCAAACTGGTCCGGCCCCGCCAGGGGCGCATGATCGCCGGTGTCTGCGCCGGCCTGGGGCAGCGGTTCGGCATGTCGGCCGGCATGGTCCGGCTGCTGTTCCTGCTGTCGCTGCTGCTGCCCGGCACGCAGGTGATCGTCTACCTGATCCTGTGGATCCTGATGCCGAACGAGGACCGCTACCTCGCCACCCGCTGACGCGACACGAGCCGGGACGCCGGCACACACGCGACGCGCCCGCCCCGGATCATCGGGGCGGGCGCGCGGCGTCAGAGCGGTCAGGGAGCGGTGTACGTGACTGTCACCTTCTCGTACCCGAGGGAGCGCAGCAGCCCTTCGAGCATCTTGCGGGTGTTCTCCTGGGCCCGGGCGGTGAGCCCGCTGTCCCGGGCGGCAGCGGTGATGCGGTCCTCGGCGAGCTTGTAGACCTGCTGCTGCCGGTTCGGGTCGCCCGCGACCAGGTCGTTGAGCCGGTTGATCAGGCCGCGCTGCTCGGCGAACACGTAGCTCTTGTCCATGTCCAGGTCGGTCTCGCCGAGGTGCGGCGCGGGCAGCTTGATCTCGGCGGACTTGCCGTCCTCGGAGACCACCACGGCACCGTCGGCGATCTTCCCGAAGTCGACGTACGCCTCGACACGGCCCGCCCCGACGAACAGCGTGCGCTCGTTGAGCAGGAAGTCGGGCACGTTGCGCCTGTCGTTCTGCACGTCGACCACGACCTGGAAGTTGCCCTCGGCGGCGACGTAGCGGCTCAGGTCACGGATCGACTTGAGCAGCGGCGGCTGGCTGCGGTCGGTCTGCTCCTTGGCGAACGGGTTGCGGAAGTCGGGCAGCAGACCGGTGGCCTGCACGCCGAGCAGCACCACGACCGCCAGCGCCGCCGCGCCGAGCACCCAGAGCAGGCCGCGCGCCGGGCCGCCACCCGACGCCGGGGCACCGGGGGCGTACTCGCGGTCGTGGTCGGGCGAGCCCTCCGCCCGGTCGCGAAGGGACTCGCTGGTGGGGTAGTCCGGGAACTCCCGGGTGGGCTCGTTGATGTCACCGTCGCGGGCCATCGCCCTCACCGTCCTCGTCCGACACTTCCTCGTCCGACACATCGATCCTCAGCCGACACATCGACTGACAATGACGGTACGGCCACCGTGCGACAGTCGCTCGCCGAGCGCCCCGATCGAGTGAAACCGCAGGTCAGGCGAACGCGGACAGGCCGGTGAGCCGCTGGCCGATGACGAGCTGGTGGATCTCGGAGGTGCCCTCGTAGGTGAGCACGCTCTCCAGGTTGTTGGCGTGCCGCATCACCGGGTACTCCCCCGAGACGCCGTTGGCGCCGAGGATCGTGCGGCACTGCCGGGCGATGGCGAGCGCCTCGCGGACGTTGTTCAGTTTGCCCACGCTCACCTGGTCGGGCCGCAGCGTCCCCGCGTCGGCGAGGCGGCCCAGGTGCAGCGCGAGCAGCATGCCCTTGTTCCACTCCACCGCCATGTCGGCGAGCTTGGCCTGGGTGAGCTGGAAACCGGCGAGCGGGCGGCCGAACTGGGTGCGCGTGGTCGCGTACTCCAGTGCGGTCTCCAGGCAGTCGCGGGCCGCGCCGAGCGCGCCCCAGACGATGCCGTGCCGGGCCTCGGTCAAGCATCCCAGCGGCGCTTTGAGCCCGATCGCCTCGGGCAGTCGCGCATCGGCCGGCAGCCGGACGTCGTCGAGGGCGATCTCGCCGGTCAGGGACGCGCGCAGCGACATCTTGTGCCGGATCTCGCGCGCCGTCACCCCCGGCGTGTCCATGGGTACGGCGAAGCCGCGCACCCCGTCGTCGGTACGCGCCCAGATCACGCCCACGTCCGCGATCGGCGCGTTGGTGATCCACAGTTTGCTGCCGTTGAGGATCCAGTCGTCGCCGTCGCGGCGGGCGCGGGTGGCCATCGAGGCGGGGTCGGAGCCGTGGTCGGGTTCGGTGAGCCCGAAGCAGCCGATCGCCTCGCCGGCCGCCATGGCGGGCAGCCAGCGCTGCTTCTGCTCCTCGCTGCCGTAGCGCCAGATGGCGTACATGGCGAGCGATCCCTGCACCGACACCAGCGAGCGGACGCCGGAGTCGCCGGCCTCCAGTTCCAGGCAGGCGAGCCCGTACGCGACCGCTGACGCGCCGGCGCAGCCGTAGCCGGTCAGGTGCATGCCGAGCAGGCCGAGCTTGCCGAACTCGCGGGCCAGTTCGCGGGCCGGGACCTGGCCGTCCTCGTACCATCCGGCGACGTGCGGGCGTACCCGGTCGGTCACGAGCCGGCGCACGACGGTGCGGATCTGCCGCTCCTCGTCGCTGAGCGACGCATCGATGTCGAGCAGGTCGAGAGGAGTCATGGCGTCACCTTAACCAAGACTCAGGGAGGCGTCACTCGCCCTGGTCACCGAGCACGAGCACCCGCGCGTGGATCTGGTTGCGCTGCTGGAGCGCCGCGCGCAGCGCCCGGTGCAGGCCGTCCTCCAGGTAGAGGCCGCCGTTCCACTGAACGACGTGCGGGAAGAGGTCGCCGTAGAAGGTGGAGTCCTCCGCGAGCAGCTTGTCCAGCGCGAGTTCGCGCTTGGTGGTGATGAGCTGGTCAAGCCGCAGCGGGCGCGGCGGAATCTCGGCCCACTGCTTCAGCGTGAGGTTGTGCTCCGGGTAGGGACGCCCGTCCCGGACCGCCCTGAAGATCACGGCGTGCTCTCCTCTCCAGGCCAGGCTGACAATGTGGATGTCAGCCTAACCGCTCAGGTCCACCGTCCCCGCCGCACCACATCCTGCACCGGACGCCGCCCTCGGCGCAGCGACGGTGACCGGTGGTCGACAGCTCGGTAACCTACTGTGATCGCACCGATCGGGTGCAGTTCCGGCGGTACCCCGAACGCCTCCCGGTACGCCCCGATGCGCTGCGGCGGGATGCCGAAGAAGCAGGCGCCCAGCCCTTCGTCCACGGCGGTGAGCAGCATCAGCAGCGCCGCGAAGCCGGTGTCCACGTACCAGTAGGGCACCGGCCAGCGGTCCTCGGCGCGGTCCGACCAGCCCTTGTCCGCCTCGGCGTAGCGGTCCAAGTAGGCGTCGCGGTTGGCGTGCGGCACCACGATCAGCGGCGCCCGGCGCATCCCGGCCAGCCAGCGTTCCCGGCCGCCGCCACCAGGCTTGGTCGCGGCCCAGAACCGTTCCCGGTCCTCGGGTTCCTCCAGCACCAGGAAGCCCCAGCCCTGCGAGAACCCGGCCGACGGGGCCCGGACGGCGTGGTCGAGCAGCCGGTCCACCACCTCCGGCGGCACCGGCCTGTCTGGGTCGTAGTTGCGCACCATCCGGCGGCGCCGGACGACGTCGGCGAACTCCACGCTCAGACCTCCGGGCGGACGCCCCAGGCGCCCCGCCAGGTCTGCCCCGGCTCCAGCATGATCAGGTCCTTCCCGGAGCGGAACGCGTCGGGCGGGCACGTCATCGGCTCCACCGCCACGGACCGGCGGTGCCGTTCCCCGCCGAGCGTGTCGCCGGTGAACACCTGCCACCAGCCGAACTCGCGGTCCGCCCAGATCCGCAGCCCGGACGAGCCGTCCGGCGCGCTCAGCACCACCGCCGAGCCGCCGTCGGCGTCCCGCTCGACGTCACCGAACGCGGTGTCGAGCACCAGGTCGCCGATCGGGCGCGGGCTGGTGAAGTCGAACTCGGAGCCGGTCACCTCGGCGGCGGCGACCGGCAGCAGGCGGCTGTCCACCAGCACCCGCCGCCGGGCCGGTACGTGCAACCGCAACTCGTCGACGCCGACCTTCGGCAGTTGCAGGTAGGGGTGGACGGAGAAGCCGAACGGCGCGGGCTCGTCGGAGACGTTCGTCGCCTCGTGCTCGGCCCGCAGGCCGTGCGGGCCGACGCTCCACCGGGCCCGCAGCCGCAGTGCCCACGGGTAGCCGGGGCTCGGCGGCAGGTCGTAGCCGACGGTCACGCTGTCCGCGGACTGCTCGATCGGCTGCCACCGCACCCAGTTCACCAGGCCGTGCAGGGCGTTGTGCCGCTCCGGTTCGGTGAGGTCGAGCTGAAACGACCGTTCCCCGACCGTGTAGACGCCGTCCCGGACGCGGTTCGGCCACGGCGCCAGCACCTGCCCGGCCGAGCCGGGGCAGACCTCGTCCTCGGCGTACCCGTCGAGGTGGTCCACGCCGTCGTAGCGGTAGGCCCGCAGGCCGCCGCCCACCTCGACCACGACGGCCTCGTGGCCGTCGGCCGCGATGGTCCACTGTGTACCGGACGGAGGCTGCACGTCGATCCCCATGTCGGCGACCCTACCGTCAGTGCCGGTCCTCGGCGGGAGTGGTCGAGCGATAGCGCAGCAGCGCCGGGAACGCCACCACCAGCAGCACCGCGAGTACGGCGGCGGCCAGGCCGCCACCGACCATGGCGAAGCCGGTGCCGAAACCGGCGGCCATCGCACCGGCCCGCAGGTCGCCCAGACGCGGGCCACCGGCCACCACGACCGTGTTCACGCCCTGGAGGCGGCCACGCATCCGGTCCGGCGCGTAGACCAGCAGCATCGACTGGCGCAGCGTGGCGCTGACCAGGTCGGCGGCGCCGGCGACGCCCAGCAGCACCACCGCCACCCACAGCTGCCCGGCCAGCCCGGCGAGCGCGATGGCCACGCCCCAGCCGACCACCGCCACTGTGAGCGCGAGGCCCTGCCGTCGTACCCGGCCGATCCACCCCGAGGTCAGGCCGCCCAGCATCGCGCCGATGGCGATGGAGCTGTAGAGCCAGCCCACCGCCGAGGCACCGCCGAAGCGTTCCTGCGCCAGCTCCGGGAACAGCGCCCGCGGCATGGCCAGGATCATCGCGATCAGGTCGATGGCGAAGGAGAGCAGCAGCACCCGCGTGGTCGCCAGGTAGCGGAAGCCGTCGACGATGCTGGCGAACCCGGCCTTGCGGACACCGCCGTCCGGGTCCGGCGCGGGCGGCATCGCGGGCAGCCGCAGCGTGGCCCAGAGCGACGCGGTGAACAGCAGCGCGTCCGCCGCGTACGCGATGGGCAGCGCCACCCCGACCTGCCAGGCGGCGAAGATCAGGCCGGCGGCGAGCGGGCCGAAGACGGCGGCGGCGGTGAACGTGGTGAAGTTCAGCGTGGTGGCCGCCGGGACCAGCTCCGCGGGCACCAGCCGGGGCAGGATCGCGCTGCGGGCCGGCGAGGTGATCGCGAAGGCCGTCGACTGGAGGCCGACGAGCAGCAGGAGCAGCAGCGGGCTGCGCGCACCGGCCAGCGACTGCACCAGAAGCCCGAGCGTCGAGACCCAGAGCACGCAGCCGCCGACGAGCAGCACGCGGCGGCGGTCCCGGGCGTCGGCGACCGCGCCGCCCCACAGCCCGAAGATCAGCAGCGGTACGAAGCCCGCGATGCCGAGCAGACCGACCCAGAGTGAGCCGCCGGTCAGGTCGAACATCTCCACCGGCACCGCCACGGCGGTGAACTGGAACCCGAACATGGCGATCGCGTTGCCGGTCCAGACCCGCCGGTACGCGGGCACGCGCAGCGGACGCAGGTCGATCGCCCAGCGGCGCGCGCCCCGCCGCCGGGTCTGCGTGACGTCGGTCACGGCGCGAGCCGCTCGACGACGAAGAACCCGTCCCCGGTACGCCGGAAGCGCAGCCGGTCGTGCAGCCGGCTGGCCCGGCCCTGCCAGAACTCGACAGTCTCCGGACGGACCCGGAACCCGCCCCAGTACGGCGGCGCGGGGATCGGGTCCACGTCGGCGAACCGCTCGGCCGCCGCCCGGTACGCCGCGTCGAGCGCGGTCCGGTCCGGCACCACCGCCGACTGGGCGCTGGCCCACGCCCCGAGCTGCGAGCCGCGCGGCCGAGTGGCGAAGTACGCCTCGGTCTCGGCCCGGTCCACCTGCTCGACCCGGCCGGTCACGATCACCTGCCGCTGCATCGGGAACCAGGGGAACACCAGGCTGGCCCACGGGTTCCCGATCACCTCGGCGCCCTTACGCGAGCCGTGGTTGGTGTAGAAGACGAAGCCCTCCGGGCCGTATCCCTTGAGCAGCACGGTGCGCCCGCTGGGCCGGCCCCGGTCGTCGGCCGTGCCGAGCACCATCGCGTTCGGCTCGGGCAGCTGATGGGCCACCGCGTCGGCGAACCAGCGGGCGAACTGGGTGTGCCAGTCCGGCGCCAGGTCCGTCTCGGTCAGGCCCAGGTCGGCCGCGTACTCGTTACGCATGCCGGCCGGGGCGGGTGTGTCGCCTGTCACTGTGGTAGTCCCTCTCCCGGGCGTGCCGGCGTCCCCCGACGCTGGCCAGGCCCCGGTACCCAGTCTTCTCCTCCCCGAACGGGCGTCCACCGGCGGGGATGTCGCGTGGCGCACAGTGGCTGTGGGTCGCGCAGCGCGTTACCCACCGGGCAAGATGTCACGAACCACATCCCTGAAGGGTCGCCTGAGCTGCGGGGCTCGATCAGCCCGCCCGGGCGCGCCGAGCCGAAGCCAGGAGACGACATGTCCGATTTCAAACCGGGCCTGGAGG
Organism: Micromonospora sp. CNZ296; assembly: GCF_007827635.1. Taxonomy (NCBI): domain Bacteria; kingdom Bacillati; phylum Actinomycetota; class Actinomycetes; order Micromonosporales; family Micromonosporaceae; genus Micromonospora; species Micromonospora sp. CNZ296. The sequence continues at coordinate 108,486 of NZ_VISW01000020.1, read as the reverse complement.
GCGTCGTAGCCTTCGAGACCGAGATCGCCGAACCCGACCGCGCGGGGGGATCACTGCGCTACCGGGGCGTGGACATCGAGGACCTGATCGGCCAGGTCTCGTTCGGCAACGTCTGGGCACTGCTGGTGGACGGCCGGTTCGGCCCGGGCCTGCCGCCGGCCGAGCCGTTCCCGGTGCCGGTTCACTCCGGTGACATCCGCGTCGACGTGCAGTCCGCGGTCGCCATGCTGGCCCCGTACTGGGGGCTCAACCAGCTTCTCGACATCTCCGACGAGCAGGCCCGCGAGGACCTGGCCCGGGTGTCGGTCACCGCGCTGTCATTCGTCGCCCAGTCGGCGCGCGGCCTGGGCCTGCCGGCCGTGCCGCAGAAGGAGATCGACAAGGCGGAGACCATCGTCGAGCGGTTCATGAAGCGCTGGCGCGGTGAGCCCGACCCGCGGCACGTCAAGGCCGTCGACGCGTACTTCATCTCGGCCGCCGAGCACGGCCTGAACGCCTCCACCTTCACCGCCCGGATCGTCGCCTCCACCGGCGCGGACGCCGCGGCCTGCATCTCCTCCGGCATCGGCGCGCTCTCCGGCCCGCTGCACGGCGGCGCCCCGTCCCGGGTGCTCAGCATGCTGGAGGCGGTCGAGCGCAGTGGCGACGCCGACGGATACGTCAAGGGCGTCCTGGACCGGGGCGAGCGCCTGATGGGCTTCGGCCACCGGGTCTACCGGGCCGAGGACCCGCGCGCCCGTGTGCTGCGGCGTACCGCCAAGGAGCTGGGCGCGCCCCGCTTCGAGGTCGCCGAGGCGCTGGAGAAGGCCGCGCTGGCCGAGCTGCAGGCCCGCCGCCCGGACCGCGTCCTCGCCACAAACGTCGAGTTCTGGTCCGCGGTGGTGCTGGACTTCGCCGAGGTGCCGGCGCACATGTTCACCTCGATGTTCACCTGCGCCCGGATGGGCGGCTGGTCGGCGCACATCCTGGAGCAGAAGAAGCTCCAGCGGCTGGTCCGGCCGTCGGCCACGTACGTCGGCCACGGCCCGCGCAAGCCGCAGCAGGTCGAGGGCTGGGACGCCATCCCGCACGGCGTCTGACGTGTAAGGAAGGGGCCCCGCTTAACGCCTCCGGTAGAGGCGGGGCCCCTTCTTAACGCCCGCCTCCGTGCCCACGAGGCGCTGCGCCGCTGTGGCGCACGACTCAGCGCCGACAGTGGGACCAGCCGCCGGTCCGGGCCGCCCGGGTGGGAGGATGAAGGCCGGCAGCGCTGCCGGCCGGGTTCGGACCCCGGCCGCCTCGTGCGCCCGGCGCACGCCCGGCCATCGGTCCGCGCCCGCACCAAGGGCCCGTCCCGCCCACGCGGAAGGATCAAGACAACCGTGGCTGACGCACCGACCATCCGGATTCCCGACGAGATCAGGCCCGCCGACGGACGATTCGGCTGCGGCCCGTCCAAGGTCCGTCCGGCCGCGGTCTCCGCCCTCTCCGACGTCGCCACCAGCTACCTGGGCACGTCGCACCGGCAGAAGACGGTCCGCGACCAGGTGTCCCGGCTGCGCCGCGGCCTGGCCGAGTTCTTCTCCCTGCCCGAGGGGTACGAGGTGGTGCTCGGCAACGGCGGCACCACCGCGTTCTGGGAGGTCGCCACGTTCGGCCTGATCCGCGACCGGGCCCAGTTCGCCAGCTTCGGCGAGTTCGGCGCCAAGTTCGCCAAGTCGGTCAAGGACGCACCGTTCCTCGGTGAGCCGACCGTGCGCAAGTCCGACGCGGGCAGCGCCCCGTCGCTCGTGGCCGAGGCCGGCGTGGACGTCTACGCCACCCCGCACAACGAGACCTCCACCGGCGTCGCGGTGCCGATCAGCCGGGTCGCGGGCGCCGACGAGGGCTCGCTGCTGCTGGTCGACGCCACCTCCGGCGCGGGCGGGCTGGACGTGGACGTCGCCCAGACCGACGTCTACTACTTCGCCCCGCAGAAGTGCTTCGGCTCCGACGGCGGGCTCTGGCTGGCCCTGATGTCGCCGGCCGCGCTGGCCCGGGCCACCGAGGTCAAGGAGTCCGGCCGGTACATCCCGGCCTTCCTCGACCTGGTCACCGCGATCGACAACTCGCGGCTGGAGCAGACGTACAACACCCCGGCGCTGGCGACCATCTTCCTGGCCGCGGAGCAGACCGACTGGATGAACTCCCAGGGCGGGCTGGCCTGGGCGGCCAAGCGCACCGCCGAGAGCGCCGGCATCGTGTACGGCTGGGCCGAGCGCTCGTCGTTCGCCACGCCGTTCGTGTCGGACCCGGCGCTGCGGTCCAACGTGGTCGCCACCATCGACTTCGCCGACGAGGTGGACGCCACGGCGATCGCCAAGGCGCTGCGCGCCAACGGCATCGTCGACACCGAGCCGTACCGCAAGCTGGGCCGCAACCAGCTGCGGGTGGCGCTGTTCCCGGCCGTCGAGCCGGCCGACGTCGAGGCGCTCACCGCGTCCATCGACTACGTGGTAGAGCGACTCTGATCACGTCGTGACGGTGCGTGGCCGTCGGGGCCCCGGCGGCCACCCACCGTGATCGTTACCGCAGCTCAGTCACGACATGCCGGGGTGTCGCAGTCCCCATCGGCGGGTAGATGAGCGTACGGTGGTGCGAGACGCCCGGGTGGCCGGCTCCCGTGGCGTGACGGCCAGCGAAGCGGGACGGAGGCAAGCCCATGCGCCCAGTACGCTTCGTCGCCCTCTCCGAGGACGGCCAGGCCCTGGTGCTCGCCGACGAGGTGGGGCGCCTGCTGGCGCTGCCCATCGACGAGCGGATCGCGTCGGCGCTGCACGCCGAGCCGGGCGCCCCGCCGCTCGCTGTGGTGCCGAGCGCCACCGACCCGACGCCGTCGCTGTCCCCACGCGACATCCAGGCCCGGATCCGGTCCGGCGAGTCCGCGGAGGACGTCGCCCGCATCGCCGGCGTACCAGTCGACCGGGTGCTGCGTTACGCCGGTCCGGTGCTCCAGGAGCGGGCCATGCTCGCCCAGCACGCCCGCCGCACCCGGCTCAAGGGCGCGGAGAAGCCGACCCCGCTGGCCGAGGTCGTCAACGGCCGGCTGGCCCAGCACGGCATCGACACCGAGAAGATCTCGTGGGACGCCTACCGCCGCGACGACGGCACCTGGCGGATCATCGCGACCTGGCCGTCCGGCAAGGCCACCGCCCAGGCGGTGTGGGACCTGGACAAGACCCGGCAGAACGTCGCCCCGCACGACGACATGGCGCAATACCTGTGCGCCGAGCGGCCCACGCCGATCCTCGGCCAGGAGCCGGCGCCGGAGCGGGGCGGTCACGCGCTGCCCGGTCCGTCGCGCGGCGAGCCGAGCCGGGGTGGGCACGGCCTTCCGGCTGCCTCCGAGCACGCCCGTCCGGGGCGTGACCCGATCCGCGCCGGCCGGGACGCGCTGCTCGCCTCGCTGGACCGGCCGCTCGGCGGCACGTCCGGGCGTGGTCTCGACACCCGCTCCCCGGCCGCGCTGGCCGGGCAGGAGGCGCCCCGTCAGCGGGCTGTCGCCGGTGGTGCCGCCGCGCTGCTCGGTGGTGGGCAGGGTTCGGCCTTCGACGACGACTCGGACGCGCCGAAGGAGATCCCGGCCGTACCCTCGCTCGCCGTGCTGCGGCCCCGCCGCACCGGCCCCGCGGCGGCGACCGGCGGTGCGGCAGCCGAGTCCACCGATGCCGGTGGCAAGCCGCGCAAGCGGTTGCCGAGCTGGGACGACGTGCTGTTCGGCACCGGCCCGGCGGCCCGCGAATCATCCTGATCCACCGCTCCACCCTGGCTCGTTGAGAGGGCACTCTAAGTGCCGGCGTGCCAGGGTGGAGTCATGGAGTACACGAACCTGGGACGCACCGGTCTGTCCGTGAGCCGACTCTGCCTCGGCACGATGAACTTCGGTCCGCAGACCGACGAGCCGGACAGTTTCGCCATCATGGACCGGGCGCTCGAACACGGGATCAACTTCTTCGACACCGCGAACGTCTACGGCTGGAAGCTCGGCGAGGGCGTCACCGAGCAGATCGTCGGCCGCTGGTTCGCGCAGGGCGGCGGGCGCCGCGACAAGGTCGTCCTCGCCACCAAGGTGTACGGCAAGATGGGCGAGTGGCCCAACGAGCAGGGCCTGAGCGCCCGGCACATCATCCGGGCCTGCGAGGACTCGCTGCGCCGGCTCCAGACCGACACGATCGACCTCTACCAGATGCACCACATCTCCCGGACCACGCCGTGGGAGGAGATCTGGCAGGCGATGGAGACGCTCGTCGCCCAGGGCAAGGTGCTCTACGTCGGATCGTCCAACTTCGCCGGCTGGCACATCGCGCAGGCGCAGGCCGCGGCCGGCAAGCGCAACTTCCTCGGGCTCGTCTCCGAGCAGTGCATCTACAACCTGCTGACCCGGTACGTCGAACTGGAGGTCGTCCCGGCCGCGCAGCACTACGGGCTGGGCATCATCCCCTGGTCGCCGCTGCACGGCGGGCTGCTCTCCGGCATCATCCGCAAGATGGCCGAGGGCAGCGCGGCGCGCGGCACCACCGGCCGCTCGGCCGACGCGCTGGCCGAGCACCGGAACACCATCGAGGCGTACGAGAAGCTCTGCGCCGACCTGGGCCACGACCCGGCCGACGTGGCGCTGGCGTGGCTGCTGTCCCGGCCGGGCGTGACCGCCCCGATCGTCGGCCCGCGCACCATGGACCAGCTCGACCGCAACCTGGGCGCCCTCGACGTCCAGCTGGACGAGTCGACGCTGACCCGCCTCGACGAGCTGTTCCCGCCGGTCGGCAACGGCGGTCCCGGCCCCGAAGCCTGGGCCTGGTAGGAAAGGAAGGGCCCCTTCTTAACGCCTCCGGTAGAGGAGGGGCCCCTTCTTAACGCCCCACCCGAATTAAGCGCCCGCCGCCAGCGCCCACGCGGCGACGGGGGTGTAGCGCGGCGTACGGCCCAGGTGGCTGCGAATCAGGAGCACCTCGCCGGCCGTCCACTGCGGCCCGGCGTAGTCGTGCAGCGTGTGCACGTCCGAGCGGACGTCGGCCTCGGGCACCCGGTCGCCGGGGCGGGCGATGGTCAGATGCGCCCGGAACGGCTTGTCGTCACACGGCAGCCCGGCCTCGCGCAGCCCGCCACGGATCGACAGGGCGAGCGCGTCGAGCGCCTCGACCTCGCCGCGCACGTCGACCCAGAGCACTGTGGACCGGCCCTCACCGAAACAGCCGCCACCGGCCAGGCACAGCCGCGGGGAGCGAGCCGTCCGGGTGGCCGAGGCGAGCGCGCGCTTCACGTCGGCCAGCCGGTCGTCCGGCACCTCGCCGAGGAAGGCGAGCGTGAGGTGCAGATTCGCCGGGTCGGCGAGGCGGGCGTGGCGGGCGGCCGCGACCCGCAGGCCCTTCATCCGGGCGGTCAGGTCCGCGACGACCACGGCAGGTGGGTAGATCGCCGCGAAGAGACGCACCCGGTCAGCGGTGCCGCTGGTGGTGCGCGGCGCGCGCGGCCGGCAGGGTCAGCCCGGCGGCGTGCAGCAGCCCTTCGACGCGTACCCGTTCGATCTCCCGGTCGACGCCGTCCAGCTCGGCCAGGTGTTCGGCGATGCCGAGCGCGTGGCAGGCGGCGCGCAGCCGTTCGTCGTACGCCTCGATGACCGCGCCGTGCCACACCACGCTGCGGTCGGCGGCGGCGAGCCGGTGGCCGCCGAGACGGCGCAGGTCGGTGGCGAGTTGTTCCAGCGGGCGGCGGCCGTCCTTGTCGAACTCGGTGAGGTCGATGTCGCGGGTCAGCGCCTCGGCCTCGATGGCCCGGTCGAGCCGCGCGATGGTACGGCGTTCCCGGCGCTGCTCCCGCCACTCGGCCCATCCGCAGGCGACCCGATCGATGATCTCGTCGGCGCAGAACAGCAACGCGAACAGGGCAGGCAGGCAGCAGACGGCGAGGATCGCCAGCGCCAGCAGCAGTCCCTGCCCCACTTCCACACATCGACGCTAAGCCCTGCCGCACCGGCCCGCCACCCGTTTGGGTAATCGGGCCGGTACGACCGGCTATCAGGGCTACTTGGCGCCGGGCGAAACCACGTAGAAGCGGGGCATCGGCAGCACCCGCATCCGCAGCCGGGCGCCGGAGCGGCGCAGCTGCCAGGTGAGCGCCAGCAGCGCGGCGGTGAGCGAGATCAGACCGCCGGCCCAGATGCTCGCGCCCGCGCCGTACGTCTCGGCGACCCAGCCGATCAGCGGCGCGCCGACCGGGTTGGTGCCCAGGAACACCAGCACCCACAGCGCCATCACCCGTCCCCGGAAGGACGCGTCGACACCGAGCTGTACGCGCTGGTTGGCGGCCTGGGCAAAGTAGATCATGAAGAACCCGGCGGGCAGCAGCAGCGTCACGACCATCCAGTACGCCGGGGCGAGCCCGACGAGCGTGCCGAAGATCGCACAGCCGATCGCGGCGCCGAGCACGAGCCAGACCGAGGGCCGGCTGCGCCGTCCGGTGCCGGCCAGCGCCCCGACCAGCGCGCCGGCCGCGAGGGCGGTGCTGAACAGGCCGAACGAGGCGGCACCGGTGTTGAACACGGTCTTCGCGAGCGCGGCGAGGGTGAGCTGGAAGTTGAACAGGCTCATCCCGATCACCGACATGAGGACCATCGGCAGCAGGATGTCCGGGCGGCGTGCCACGTACCGGAGGCCGTCGACCACCCGGGCCTGGTCCCGCTCGCCGACCGGCGGCAGGTCCTTGCGGTGCAGCTCGTCGGTACGCATCCGGACCACGTTGACCAGCGGGGCGATCGAGCTGAGCGCGGTGACCAGGAAGACCGGGCCGACGTCGACGACGGCGATGGCCAGGCCGGCGACGGCCGGGCCGACGATCCGGGCGGAGTTGAACACTGCCGCGTTGAGCGAGAGCGCGTTCGGCAGCAGCGGCATGCCGACCAGTTCGGAGACGAAGGCCTGGCGGACCGGCGTCTCGACCGCGTTGGCGACGCCGAGCAGGGCGGCGAACGTGAAGACGTGCCAGAGCTGCACCAGGCCGGTGAGGACCAGGATGCTCATGGCGAGCGACAGCACGGTCCAGAAGGCGTTGGCGACGAAGAGCAGCATCCGCTTGTCGTAGCGGTCGGCGAGCCGGCCGGACAGCAGCGTGAGCAGGAGTACGGGGGTGAACTGCAACGCGGTGACCACGCCGAGCGCGGTCGCGGAGTTGTCGCTGAGCTCGAGGACGAGCCAGTCCTGGGCGATGAACATCATCCAGACGCCGATCAGTTTGATCAGCTGCCCGGTGGCGAAGAGTCGATAGTTGCGGACTCGTAGGGACTGGAACATCGTGCTCAGCTTGGCCTGCACTCTAGGTGCGCCTCCTCGCATCGGTACGCTTCATCCACAGCTGACGAAGCGAACCGCGGGCGGCGGTGTCAGGCGCGAGCGATGCCCTGGAGGATGTCCGCTGCTCGCCGTAGCGTCTCGCGTTCGTCCTCGGTCAGCGCGGCCAGCCGGGTGGCCAGCCACTCGTTGCGGGCCCGCTCGAACTGGTCGAGTACGGCCCTTCCCCCTTCGGTCGCCGCCAGGATGACCTGCCGTCCGTCGGTCGGATGGGGGGTGCGCTGCACGAGGCCGCGCTCCTCCAACTTCGCGACGATCTTCGTCATCGTGGGCGGCTGCACCCGTTCGACATCAGCCAGTTCCCGTGGCGTGAGGGCGCCCGCCAGATTGAGGCTGGTGAGCGCCGACAGCTGGGTGACCGTGAGGTCGCCGACCGGCCGGGCTTGTCGTACCCGCCGGTTGAGCCGGGTGATCGCATCTCGCAGCTGAGGAGCCAGCTGCGCCGGTGGCACGCGTTTCGCCGTCACCGTCCGCTCCGTCACACTAGTTAGCCTAACTAATGAGCCTGGCTAACGACATGCGTTATGACCAGGCTCACCAGCGTCAGAGCAACACGGACTCGACCGGCCCGCGCAGGAAGTACACGATGAACAGCACGGCGACCCCGTACAGGAGCGGGTGGACCTCCCGGGCCTTACCCTTCGCCACCTTCAGCAGTACGAAGCTGATCACGCCGGCCCCGATGCCGTTCGAGATCGAATAGGTGAACGGCATCAGCGCGATGGTGAGGAACGCCGGGATGGCGATCTCGTAGTCGGTCCAGTCGATCGTGCGGACCGCCGTCATCATCAGGAAGCCGACCACCACCAGCGCCGTCGACGCGGCCTCGAACGGCACGATCAGCGACAGCGGTGCCAGGAACATGGCGAGCAGGAACAACGCGCCGGTGACCAGGTTGGCCACGCCGGTCCGCGCACCCTCCGCAACGCCTGCGGCGCTCTCGATGTACGACGTGTTGCTGGACACCGAGGCCGCGCCACCCGCGGCGGCGGCGATCGAGTCGACCAGCAGGATCTCCTTGGCCTTCGGCGGGGTGCCCGTCTCGTCGAGCATGTCCCCTTCCTGGCCGATCGCGACCATCGTGCCCATGGTGTCGAAGAAGTCCGTGATCAGCAGCGTGAAGATGAACATCAGCGGCACCAGCCAGCCGACCCGGCTCCACGAGTTCAGCACGTTGAACTGGCCCAGCAGCGACAGGTCGGGCAGGTCCACGATCTGTTTGGGCAGCTCGGGCACGTTCAGCGCCCAGCCCTTCGGGTTCGGCTTGCCGTCGACGAAGGACGGGCCGACGTTGGCGATCGCCTCGACCACGATGGCCAGCACGGTGGAGGCCAGGATGCCGATCAGGATCGCGCCGCGGACCCGGCGTACCACCAGGACCAGCGTGATCAGCAGGCCGACCACGAAGACGAGCATCGGCCAGCTGACGATCTTGCCGTTGATGCCCAGCCCGACCGGCACCGTGGAGTTCGCGGCGTCCGGCACGCGCCTGACGAAACCGGCGTCGACCAGGCCGATGATGGTCAGGAACAGACCGATGCCGACGCCGATCGCGGTCTTGAGCTGCGTGGGCACCGAGCGGAACACCGCGGTACGCAGTCCGGTGAGCACCAGGATGCCGATCAGCACACCCTCGATGACCACCAGGCCCATCGCATCCGCCCAGGTCATCTGGGGCGCGATCTCATAGGCGACGAGCGCGTTCACGCCCAGACCGGCCGCGAGCGCGATCGGGAACCGGGCCACCACGCCCATCAGGATGGTCATCAGGCCGGCGACCAGCGCGGTCGCCGCGGCGAGCGCCGGGATGGCCAGCGAACGGCCGTCGCCGTCCTTACCGCTGCCCAGGATCAGCGGGTTCAACACCACGATGTACGCCATCGTGAAGAACGTGGCGAAGCCGCCTCGCAACTCCCGGCTCAGCGTCGACCCGCGCGCCGAGATCAGGAAGAAGCGGTCGAAGGCGTTTCGTGGATGCGCGGGATCGGGCGGTGTGCCGTGATCCGGCGGCGGGGCAATGGACATGGTTCCTCATCTGGTCATCGGCCGGGTTTTGTCGCGCGCATCGTCCCAGATCACCTGGCAGGCAGGGAAGAACGATCACGTAGGCTGGGCCGGTGTCACAGGAGCAACAGCCGCGGCCGGAGCCGCTCGACCCGCCGATGGTGCCGTTCGCCGTCGCCGGGCTGATCGCCTGGGCGGTGGCCGGCCTGGTGCTGCTGATCTTCTTCCGGGACTGGCTCACCGAATCCGGGCGTCAGAACTGGCTCTGGACCTGTCTGGCCGGTTTCCTGTGGGGCTTTCCCGGCTTGGCGGTGATGATGCGGCACGACGCCAACCGGCGTCGCCGACGCGCTGCCGAAGCGCAGCGAGCGCGCTGACCCGTCAGGGGTGGCCGTACGGCTCCGCCGGTTCGGCCGCCTCCACCGAGCCCGGGGCCCGGCTGACGGTCATGGCCTCGACCGCGCTGTCGTCGTAGACGGTGGGCAGCTCGTCCACGGACGTCTCGGCCGCTTCGATCATCGTCTCCGAGTGCGCGCCGCAACCGTGGTCGGCGCTCACCACCCGGCCGTCGTCAGGGGCGTAGAAATTGCCGCAGGCACCGAACGCCAGGCGCAGCGAACCGGCGAGCGGCAGGTAGAAACCGCAGGTGCCGCAGCGTGCGGCGGCCGGCGCGGCGGCCGAGATCGCGGCGTCCGGGCCGTGGTCCCCGTCGTACCACCGCTGGGCGGCCTCGGCGCGGCCCTCCCGGGACAGCACCCGGGCCCGGCCCAGGCCCAGCTCCCAGGCGGTCTCCTCCACTGCGGGGTCGTCGGAGAGCAGGTAGCCGGGGGCGAGCCGCTCGTCGTCGGCCGGGGTGGGCAGCAGGTCGCCCGGACCCAGGTCGCCCGGCTTGAGCCGCTCCTGCCAGGGCAGCCAGCCCGGAGCGAGAAGCGCGTCCGGGCCGGGCAGCAGCACCGTCTCGCAGATGGTGACGTGCCGGCTGCGCGGCACCCGGGTCACAGTGACGGCCCAGCGCCAGCCGCGGTAACCGGCCATCCGGCATTCGAAGTAGTGGGTGACGACCCGGTCGCCCTCGGCGACCGCCTGGAGATGATCGCCGATGTCGGTGGGCTCCACCTCGGTGATCGCGTCGCGGGCCACCTCGACGGCGGCGGCGCAGACCTGGTCGAGCCGGGGAGCGCGGGCGGAGGCGGGCCTGGTCACCTGACCATTGTTCCCCATGCCCGTCCACGGGCGACAGGCACTCCCCGGAGTCATTCTCTCCGGGTGATGCGGCACACGCGGAGCGGATGGGCGAGGATGGGACGCATGGCGCTGTCCTCCCGCTCCGGCCGCTCCTTTCTCGGGCGGACCGTCGGCACCGGCATCCGCGCCACCCGGCTGCTGCTGCGGGGCTCGCTGCACGGCGGACGCTGGATGACCCGGCGTGCCGGCACCGCCCGGGCCCGCAGCGCCGGCAACGAGGTGGGCATGGTCCGCCTGTTCGACCTGCACGCGCTCTCCTGCGCCGGTGACACGCTCATCGCGATCGGCCTGGCCGGGACGATCTTCTTCGACGTGCCGCTGGGCGAGGCGCGCAACAAGGTGGCCCTCTACCTGCTGGTGACCATGGTCCCGTTCGCCATGCTCGCCCCGGTGGTCGGCCCGCTGCTCGACCACTTCCGCCACGGCCGGCGGTACGCGTTGGCCACCACCATGCTGGGCCGGGCGTTCCTGGCCTGGTTGATCTCCGACTACATCGGCGGCTTCGGGCTCTACCCGGCGGCGTTCGGCGTGCTCGCGCTCTCCCGGGCGTACGGGGTGGCCCGCTCGGCGGCGGTCCCCCGGCTGCTCCCGGAAGGGCTGGGGCTGTCCCAGGTCGGGGCGCGCGCGAGCGTCTACGGCACTGTGGCCGGCGCGCTCGTCGCACCGATCGGCCTGGCCGCGTTCTGGTTCGGGCCGCAGTGGCCGCTGCGGGTCGCCTCGGTGATCTTCCTGATCGGCATGGTGATCTCGCTCCGGCTGCCGCCGAAGGCCGACTCCGAGCCGCCGGAGCGGATGCCGCACCCGCTGCGCGCGCTGCGCCGCCGCGACGGCGAGCGCCCGCTGGGCCGGGGTCGCCCCAGTGGCCGGCTGGTGATCGCCACGCTGATCGGCGCGGCGGCGCTACGCGGGCTCTACGGCTTCCTGCTGCTGTTCCTGGCCTTCGCGATCAAGGCCGGTGACCTGACCACCGACTTCTTCGGCCGCGACCTCGGCGCCCAGGGCGCGCTGGGTCTGGTCGGCGGCGCGCTGGCGGTCGGCACGTTCCTGGCCACCGCGCTCGGCACCCGTCTGCGCATCCACCGGCCGACAGCGCTCCAGTCCAGCGGCACGATCGTGGTGGCCGGTGTGGCCGTGCTCGCCGCGCTGAAGTTCTCGCTGCCCATGGTGGCGCTGCTGTGCCTGGTCGCGGCGATGATGAGCGGGATCGCCAAGCTGGCGGTGGACGCCTCGATCCAGGAACGCATCCCGGAGCGGCTGCGCGCCAGCTCGTTCGCGCACTCGGAGACCGCGCTGATGCTCGCGTTCGTGGCCGGGGGCGGGCTCGGGCTGGTGCCGTTCACCGGCCTGATCGGCGTGACCGTCGCCGCCGCGGTGGCCGCGCTGGTGGCCGTACGCGGCGTGCTCGTCGCCGGCAAGCTGCGCGGTGAGCACCTGGCCGGCCGGCCGCTCGGCGACGAGGAACTGGCGGCGGAGCAGGCGACTCGCGCCGAGAAACCGGCCACCACCTCGTTCGACGACCCGGCGCCCACGTCACCGGCGCCCCAGCGCTCCGGCCCACCGCCGGACGACGACGGGCTGGCCCCGCCCGGCTTCCACATCTACCGGCCGTCCTCCTCGGTGGGCGGGCCGGGCGGCGTCGAGGACACCGAGCGGCGCGACCCGCGGGGGCCGGTGGCGTGACCGGTCTGCTCGTGGTCACGGCCGTGCCGGCCGAGGCCGAGGCGATCCGTGCCGGCCTCACCGCACCGGCAGCGCCGAACGGGACGGCAGCGCCCGACGGGACTGCACCGCCGGACGCGACTGCACCGCCGGACGTGACGGTGCTGCCGGTCGGGGTCGGTCCGGCCGTCGCCGGGGCCGCCACGGCACGGCTGCTGGCGCTGGCCGAGGCGGCCGGGCGGCCGTACCGGGCGGTGGTCAGCGCCGGCATCGCCGGAGGGTTCGTCGGCCGGGTCGCGGTGGGCGGCACTGTGCTCGCCGACCGCAGCGTCGCCGCCGACCTCGGTGCCGAGTCACCGGCCGGGTTCATCCCGGTCGAGGACCTGGGCATGCCTCCCGAACTGCTGGGCGGCGGCCGGATCGTGCTCGCCGACCCGGGCCTGCTGGCCCGTCTGCGCGCCGCGCTGCCGGGGGCCACCGTCGGCACCGTGCTCACCGTCAGCACGGTGACCGGCACCGCCGCGAGCACGGCGGCCCTCGCCGAACGGCACCCGGACGCGGTGGCCGAGGCGATGGAGGGGTACGGCGTGGCGGTAGCCGCCGCTCAGGCCGGCGTGCCCTTCGCCGAGCTGCGTACGGTCTCCAACCCGATCGGACCGCGTGACCGGAGCGCGTGGCGGATGCGGGAGGCGTTCGCCGCGCTCACCGCCGCGGCGGCCGCCCTTCAGTGATCCATCCACCTGTGGACAACCCTGTGGAGAAGTCGTCGGGCTGGGGACGGCGGGCTCAGATCGTGATGACGACCTTGGCTCGCGCGTGCTCGGTTTCGAGGTAGCGGACGGCCTCGGGCACCTCGCGCAGCGGATGCGTCCGGTCGACCACAGGCGTGAGCCGGCCCGCCTCGGCGTGCTCGCGCAGCACGTCGAGGTGGGCCCGGCCGGGTGACGTGGCGAGGACGACGACGCGCTGCCTGACGACCGGCGCGAGCAGCCGTCCGCGCGCCAGCAGCCCGATCGGGCCGAGCAGGCTGCCGCCCCGGTAGACGCCGCCACCGGAGAGCACGAGCGTCCCGTCCGGCGTGAGCGCCCGCCGCAACGCGGTCAGGGAGCGGTTGCCGACCAGGTCGAACACCACGTCGTGGCGGTGCCCGTCGCGGGTGAAGTCGTCGCGGGTGTAGTCGACCACGTGGTCGGCGCCCAGGGAACGGACCAGCGCGACGTTGCGGGTGCGGCACACGCCTGTCACAGTCGCGCCGAGTGCCTTCGCCAACTGGACGGCGAGCGTGCCGACGCCGCCGGAGGCCCCGTTGATCAGGACGCGGTGGCCGGGCCGGACCTGCCCGGCGTCGCGCAGGCCCTGGAGCGCGGTGACCCCCGCCAGCGGCAGTGCTGCCGCCTGCGCCGGGGTCAGGTTCGCCGGCCGCGGCGCGACCAGGTGCTCGGGCACGCACACGTACTCGGCGAACGCGCCGTCGGCCTCGCCGAGGTCGCCGAAGACGGCGTCGCCGGGGCGTACCTGCCGCACCTGGGCGCCGACGGCCTCGACCCGGCCGGCGAAGTCGCGGCCACGGATGCGGGCGCGGGGCCGCGCGAGGCCGAGCGCCAGCCGCGACAGCCGGGGGTCGCCGCGCATGACGTGCCAGTCGTACGCGTTCAGCGCGGCGGCCTCGACCCGGACGAGGACGTCGCCGGGGCCGGGCGCGGGCGTCTCGACGTCGGCGAGCACGAGTGTCTCCGGGGGGCCGTACCGGTCCTGGACGATCGCCTTCATGTCGCCACTCCCTCCCTGGTGTACGGCGTACACCATCATGGGACAAGGCTAGGTGTACGCCGTACACCAGTCAAGACGGTTACTGTGTCAACGGCCTTCGGGAGGACTGGGGACGACATGGCGGAGCAGACGGAGACGGTGCGCCGGACACCCCTGACCAGGGATCGCGTCCTGCGTACCGCAGTCGTGCTCGCCGACCGGACCGGCATCGAGTCGCTGAGCATGCGCAACCTCGCGCAGGACCTGGGCGTCGTGCCGATGGCCCTCTACAAGCACGTCGCCAACAAGGACGAACTGCTCGACGGCATGATCGACATCGTCGTCGCGGAGATCGACCCGCCGGCGGCCGGCGACTGGAAGCAGTCGATCCGCCGGCGCATCCTGTCGGCGCGGCAGATGCTGCTCCGCCACCCGTGGGCGTCGCTGGCGATCGAGTCCCGGACCACGCCCACGCCGGCCGTCCTCGCGTACCTCGACTCGACAGTGGGCGCGCTGCGGGCGGGCGGGTTCTCCACCGACCTGGCCCACCACGTCATGCACGCGCTCGGCAGCCGCGTGCTGGGCTTCAGCCAGGAGCTGTTCGACACCTCCCGGCAGGCGGGCCGGTCCGGCGCGACGAGCGCCGACCCGCCGGCGGACCTGCCGCCGGAGGCGGCCGCCCGGTTCCCGCACCTCGCCGCCATCGCCACCGCCGCGTCCCACGACGACGACTCAGTGGTCGGCCCGGGCTGCGACGACCAGTTCGAGTTCGAATTCGCGCTGGACCTGCTGCTCGACGGCATCGAGCGGCTGCACCGGACCGGCTGGACGTCACACCGGACGGGGTGACGGGCCGCCCGGCCGCCGGGGTTACGGTGGGACCGTGGCGCTCTCCCTGGCGATCTCCCCCTGCCCCAACGACACGTTCGTCTTCGACGCCCTCGTGCACGGCCGGGTGCCGGGCGCGCCGGCGGTCGAGGTGACCTACGCGGACGTCGACGTCACGAACACCGCCGCCGAGCGGGGCGCGTTCGACCTGGTGAAGGTCAGCTACGCGGCGCTGCCCTGGCTGCTCGACGACTACCACCTGCTGCCCTGCGGCGGCGCGCTGGGCCGGGGCTGCGGCCCGCTGGTGCTGACCCGTGGCGACCGGACCGACCTGTCCGGCGCGACGGTGGCGGTGCCCGGCGAGCGGACCACCGCGTACCTGCTGTTCCGCCTCTGGGCGGCCGACCAGGCACCGGCGCGCATCGAGGTGGTGCCGTTCCACGAGATCATGCCGGGCGTGGCCGCCGGCCGGTACGACGCGGGCCTGGTCATCCACGAGGCGCGCTTCACCTACCCGCGGCACGGGCTGACCGCGCTGGTCGACCTGGGCGAGTGGTGGGAGGGCGACACCGGTCTGCCGATCCCGCTCGGCGCGATCCTGGCCCGCCGGGGCGCCGTCGACCCGGTCGACGCCGCCGCATGGATCCGCGAGTCGGTACGCCAGGCGTGGGCCGACCCGGAGGCCAGCCGCGAGTACGTCCTTACGCACGCTCAGGAGATGGAGCCCGACGTGGTGGACCGGCACATCGGCCTCTACGTCAACGAGTTCACCGCCGACCTGGGAGAGGCCGGCTTCGCCGCCGTGGAGGCGCTGCTGGGCCGGGCCGCCGACGCCGGGCTCGTCCCTCAGACCTCCAGCTCGCGCGCCACCGCGTGGACCAGCTGAGCGATCTTCTGCGCGGTCTTCCGATCCGGGAAGCGACCCCGGCGCAGGTCCGGCTGGACCTTCGCCTCCAGCACCTTGATCATGTCTTCGACCAGGCCGTGGAGTTCCTCGGCCGGCCGGCGGCGCAGCTCCGCCACGGACGGCGGCGCCTCCAGCAGCTTGACCCCCATCGCCTGGGCGCCCCGCCGGCTGTCGACCACGCTGAAATCGACCCGCTGGCCACCCTTCAGGTCGGCGACACCCGCCGGTAGCGCGCCCTTCGGCAGGAACACGTCGCCACCCTCGTCACTGGTGACGAACCCGTACCCCTTGGCGGCGTCGTACCACTTCACTCGACCCGTCGGCACCTGTTGAACCCCGCTCCACTCGAACCGTCTACCCCTCCAAGGCTAGCCCGATGATCCGGTCCAGCGCCCTCGGGAATTCGACGAGATCATCAAGCACCAGGTACGCCCCGGCCTCGGTCAGTTCGTCGGCCGAGCACGGGCCGGTCGCCACTGCCACGCCCGGGATTCCCGCGGCTCGCGCGGCGGCCATGTCGGCCACGTGGTCGCCCACGTAGAGCGTCGCGCCGTGCTCGCGCAACGCGACCGCCTTCTGCTCGGCGAACACGTCCCCGGCCAGCTCGTCCACCGGTAGCCCGAGGTGGTCCAGGTGCAGCTTCGCCAGCCGGCCCATCTTCGCGGTCACCACCATCGTCCGCCCGCCGCGCGCCTGCACCGCGCGCAGCGCGGCCTCCGCACCCGGCATCGGCACGGCCGGCGTGATCGCGTACGCCGGATACAGCTCCCGGTAGAGCGTCACCGCCTCCTCGACGCGCTCCGGCGGGAACCAGTGCGCCAGCTCGGTACGCAGCGGCGGGCCCAGCCGGGAGACGGCCAGTTCCCCGTCCACGTGCACGCCCGTGCGCGCGGTGAGCGCCCGGAACGCGGCGGCGATCCCGGGCCGGGAGTCGACCAGGGTCATGTCGAGGTCGAAGCCGACCATCAGCGGAGACATGCCGAGAACCTACCCAGCGGGCTAGCGTGGTACGACGATGACCACCTCACTCGCCGACCACCTGCGGGCCCTCCCCGACGAGTCGCTTGCCGCCCTGCTCCAGCTGCGGCCGGACCTCGTCGTGCCGGTGCCGGCCGACGTGTCCGCCCTCGCCCTGCGCGCCCAGTCCCGGGTCTCCGTGGCCCGGGCGCTCGACGGGCTGGACCAGTTCACCCTCCAGATCCTCGACGCCGCCCGGCTCACCCGCGGTCCCGAGGGCGCCACCTCCACCGACCAGATCCTCGCCATGGCCACCGCCGGGCCGCAGCCGCCCGCCCCGACAGCGGTCCGCGCCGCCGTCGACCGGCTCCGGGCCCGGTTCCTGCTGTACGGCCCCGAGCACGACCTGTGCGTGGCCGGCGGCATCGACGAGGTGTCCCCGTACCCGGCGGGGCTGGGCCGGCCGGCGGCGGAGCTGGACCCGCGCGCGGCGGCGCTCTGCGCGGACCCGGCGAAACTGCGGCGGACGCTGCTGTCCGCGCCGCCCTCGGCCCGCGCGGTCCTGGACCGGCTCGCCGCCGGGCCGCCGGTCGGGACCGTGGCCCCCGGTGCGCTGGAGGCCCCCGCCACCGGCACCGAGGACGTGCTCCCGCCCGACCTGGTGAACGGCGGCGCGCCGACCGGCTCGCCGATCCGCTGGCTGGTCGAGCACCGGCTCCTGGTCCGGATGTCCGGCGGCCGCAACGGCACCGTCGAGCTGCCCCGCGAGGTGGGGCTGGTGCTGCGCCGCGACGCCGGTCCGCTCGGCCCGCTGCGCACCAGCCCGCCGGTGGTGTCCGGCCCGCCGCGCGAGGTGAAGTCCGTCGACTCGGCCGGCGCCGGGCAGACCATGGAGGTGGTCCGGCACACCGAGGCGATGCTGGAGGCGCTGACCGCCGAACCGGCACCGGTCCTGCGCTCCGGCGGCGTCGGCGTACGCGACCTGCGACGGCTCGCTCGTGGCCTCGGGCTGGACGAGCCGACCACCGCGCTGCTGTTCGAGGTGGCGTACGCGGCCGGGCTGACCGGCGAGATGGAGCTGACCGGCGCGGCCACCACCCGGTACGGCGGCGACCAGCAGATCCTGCCCACCGGCGGATACGAGGTGTGGCGCGCGGTGTCGCTGGCCCAGCGCTGGGAGCAGCTCGCCCGCGCCTGGATGTCGATGCCCCGCCAGGCCGGCCTGATCGGGCAGCGCGACGACCGGGACCGGCCCATCTCGGTGCTCTCCGCCGAGGCGGAACGAGCAGGGGCGCCGGCCGCCCGGCGTGCGGTGCTCGCCGTGCTGGCCGACCTGCCACCCGGCACCGCCCCGACCACCGACGAGGTGCTGGAACTGCTGGACTGGCGCGCGCCGCGGCGGGCCCGGGGGCGGGAGACGGCGCACCGGGAGGTGCTCGCCGAGGCCGCCACGCTGGGCGTGACCGGGCTCAATGCGCTCACCTCGTACGGGCGGCTGCTGCTCGCCGAGCTGACCGAGGCCGACGAGCGCGGTGACGACCCGCTCGGGCTGCGCTCCGACGCCGAGTCGGGCGACGCGTCGACGACGGTACGGGCGCTGGACGGGCTGCTGCCCGCCCCGGTCGACCACGTGCTGGTGCAGGCCGACCTGACAGTGGTGGTGCCCGGCCCGCCCGACCCGGCGCTCGCCGCCGAACTGGACGTGGTGGCCGAGCACGAGTCGGCGGGCGGAGCCAGCGTGCACCGGGTCACCACGGCGAGCATCAGGCGGGCGCTGGACGCCGGCTACACCGCCGACGACCTGCACGCGCTGTTCCGCCGCCGCTCGCGTACCCCGGTGCCGCAGGGCCTGACCTATCTGGTCGACGACGCGGCCCGCAAGCACGGCGGGCTACGCGTCGGGTCGGCCGGCGCATACGTGCGCAGCGACGACGAGACGCTGCTCAGCGAGGTGCAGGCGGACCGGCGACTGGAGCCGCTGGCGTTCCGCCGGCTCGCGCCCACGGTGCTGGTCACCCCGTACCAGGTCAACCGGATGCTCACCGCGCTGCGCGACGCCGGGTACGCCCCGGTGCCGGAGGACGCCAGCGGAGCGACTGTGCTGGCGCGGCCGAAGACCCGGCGGGCGCCGGCGCGTACCGCGATCGGCCGTGCGGTCGACCCGCTCGCCACGCCGAAGCTGCCGATGCCCCGCCTGCTCGGCGTGGTGGAGCAGATCCGCCGGGGCGAGGCGGCGGCCCGGGCGGCGCGGCGGGCCCCGGCGGTGGTCCGCGGCGCCCCGGCGGCCGGCGGTCCCGCGCCCGTGTCCGGGCACGGCGACGCGCTGGCGGTGCTCCAGCAGGCGGTACGGGACAAGGCGCTGGTCTGGGTCGGCTACGTCGACGCGCACGGGGCGACCGCGTCCCGGCTGGTCCGGCCGGTGTCGATCGGCGCCGGCTACCTGCGCGCCGAGGACGACCGGACGGAGATGCTGCACACGTTCGCGCTGCACCGGATCACTGCGGCGGTGCTGGAGGAGTGAGCTATTCCCCGTTGCGGCGCAGCGTGCCGATCACCGACACGGCCAGCAGCAACGCGAACGCGGCACCGGCCGACTCGCCCACCGAGTCGACGAAGCCCTGCTGCTGCACCAGCAGCCCGAACAGGAACCAGCCGAACACCCCCGCCGCGGCGGCCGCGTAGGCGAGCACGACCGCCGTGGGCACCTCCTGCTGCCGCGTCCGTTCGTCCTCGGGAAGCACGTCCTGGTCAACGGTCATGGCAGTCCCTCCCCGTCCCGGCATGGACCCGGCTTCCAGGGTTACACCAACCGGACCGCGCGGACAGGGGTTAAAACCCTGATCCGGGCGGTCCGGTCACGGGTGGGACGGATTCCGGGCTCAGGTGCCGGGGCGGCGGCCGATCACGACCACGCGGGTGCCGACCGAGCCCAGCTCCCACAGGCGTACCGCGTCACGGTGCAGCAGGTTGACGCAGCCGTGCGAGCCGATCGCGCCGTTGTGCAGGTAGGTGGTGGTCTCGTGGAAGCCGATCCCGCCGTTGAACTGCTGCCAGTACGGCAGCCACACCTCGTACGGGTTCGACCACTCGCGCGGGTTCTTCCGGCCCACCGAGTACGTGCCGGCCGGGGTGGCGTAGCCGGACATGCCGGTGCGGGTGACTGTCGGGCCCATCACCACAGTGCCGCCGCGCATCGCCCAGACCGTCTGCCGGGTCAGGTCGACGCAGAAGGTGAGCCGGGAACCGGCCCTGCACCGCGCGGTGTCCGTGGCGGCGAGCCGCTTCGCCACGTCGTACGTGGTGGGGCCGGCGCGACCCGAGGACGGGCTGATCCCGTACCGGATCTGGAACTTCTTGATCGCCGCGCAGTCGGCGGCGGACTGCTCGCCGTCCACGGTCAGCGTCCCGAAGCCGCCCAGCCTGGTCAGGTACGTCTCCACGGCCCGCTGGTGCTCCCCCTGCGGGCACCCGGCGGACGCGCTCGGCTTCGGCTTGGGCTTCGTCGTCTTCGTCGCCTCCGGCGACCGGGAGGGTTTCGGCGAGGCCGTCCGGCTCGGCTGCGCCGACGGGGACGTGACCGGCTGATCCGGCGTGGGCGACGCGCTCGCCCCCGATGCTCCCTCCGTCAGCCCGACCGGGCCGGGGGTGCTCCCCCCGGCGCCTTCCGCCTGCGGATCGAGCGCACAGGCGCCGACACCGACCAGCACGACCACCGCCAGGGCGGTGACCCGGGCGAGAAACCGGACACGCTGCATGGGCCCTCCCTGGACAGTTGTCCCGCTTGCTAGACGTGTGGGACGAGTATGACGTTGCCTGTCCAGCGAGACTTTTTTGCGGCGCCCTCCGGCGTGCAACACTGGATGGTCGGCCTGCGGCAGGTCAGCCGGGGTGCGGACGGGATGCCGGGCGACCGGGTTCCGGGCGACGAGTTTCCGGGCAGCGGGTTCCGGGCGATGCGAGAGGACGCTGGCGTGAGCGGTGGACCACTGATCGTGCAGTCGGACAAGACGCTGCTGCTGGAGGTGGATCACCCCGACGCGCAGGCGTGCCGGATGGCGATCGCGCCGTTCGCCGAGCTGGAACGCTCCCCCGAGCACGTGCACACCTACCGGCTCACGCCGCTTGGCCTGTGGAACGCCCGGGCCGCCGGCCACGACGCCGAGGGCGTGGTCGACTCGCTGATCAAGTATTCGCGCTACCCGGTGCCGCACGGACTGCTCGTCGACGTGGCCGAGACGATGGACCGGTACGGCCGGCTCCAGCTCGCCAACGACCCGGTGCACGGCCTGGTGCTGCGCGCGCTCGACCGGGTGGTGCTGATCGAGGTCGCCAAGAGCAAGAAGCTCGCCGGCATGCTCGGCGCGAAGCTCGACGACGACACCGTCGCGGTGCACCCGTCCGAGCGGGGGCGGCTCAAGCAGGCGCTGCTCAAGCTGGGCTGGCCGGCCGAGGACCTCGCCGGGTACGTGGACGGCGAGGCGCACCCGATCGAGCTGGCCGAGTCCGGCAAGGACGGCGGCAAGCCGTGGACGCTGCGGTCGTACCAGCGGGAGGCGGTCGAGGCGTTCTGGGCCGGCGGGTCCGGCGTGGTGGTGCTGCCCTGCGGCGCCGGCAAGACGCTCGTCGGGGCCGCGGCGATGGCCGAGGCGAAGGCGACCACGCTGATCCTGGTCACCAACACGGTGGCGGGACGGCAGTGGAAGCGGGAGCTGATCGCCCGCACGTCGCTGACCGAGGAGGAGATCGGCGAGTACTCGGGCGAGCGCAAGGAGATCCGCCCGGTCACCATCGCCACGTACCAGGTGCTCACCTCACGGCGCGGCGGCGCGTTCACCCACCTGGACCTGTTCGGCGCCCGCGACTGGGGCCTGGTCGTCTACGACGAGGTGCACCTGCTGCCCGCGCCGATCTTCCGCTTCACGGCGGACCTCCAGGCCCGTCGCCGGCTCGGCCTCACCGCGACTCTGGTACGCGAGGACGGCCGCGAGGGCGACGTGTTCAGCCTGATCGGCCCGAAGCGGTACGACGCGCCGTGGAAGGACATCGAGCAGCAGGGCTGGATCGCCCCGGCGGAGTGCACCGAGGTACGGGTGACGCTCACCGACGCCGAGCGGCTGGCGTACGCGACGGCGGAGGCCGAGGAGCGCTACCGGATGGCGGCGACCGCCCGCACGAAGCTGCCCGTGGTGCGGGCCCTGGTGGACCGGCACCCGTCCGAGCAGGTCCTCGTCATCGGTGGGTTCCTCGACCAGCTGCACCAGCTCGGCGAATACCTGGACGCGCCGATCGTGCAGGGCTCCACCACGAACAAGGAGCGCGAGCGGCTGTTCGACGCGTTCCGCTCCGGCGAGATCCGCACCCTGGTGATCTCCAAGGTCGGGAACTTCTCCATCGACCTGCCGGAGGCGGCGGTGGCGATC
This sequence comes from Micromonospora sp. CNZ296, assembly GCF_007827635.1. Taxonomy (NCBI): domain Bacteria; kingdom Bacillati; phylum Actinomycetota; class Actinomycetes; order Micromonosporales; family Micromonosporaceae; genus Micromonospora; species Micromonospora sp. CNZ296. Next base: position 86,356 of record NZ_VISW01000020.1, on the reverse strand, counting down.
CAGGTGTCCGGCACGTTCGGCTCCCGGCAGGAGGAGGCGCAACGGCTGGGCCGGGTGCTGCGCCCGAAGGCCGACGGCCGGCAGGCGCACTTCTACACGGTGGTCTCCCGGGACACCATCGACACCGAGTACGCCGCGCACCGGCAGCGGTTCCTGGCCGAGCAGGGGTACGCGTACACCATCGTGGACGCCGACGACGTGCTCGGACCGTCGCTGCCCACAGTCGACTGAGCGACCGGTGGGCCGCCCCTTCCGGGCGGCCCACCGTCACGACCGGGTCAGGAGTAGTTGACCAGGAAGTAGTAGCTCGTCGTGTCGGTCCACACCCCGTCGGCGGTCCGGCCGCGCACCCGCATGGTGTACGAGCCGGCCGAGGTCGGCGTGAAGGTCGCCGTGGCGACTCCAGCGGCGTTCGCGGCCACTGTCACCGGCTGCCCGTCGTCGACCGTGTACTCGAACTCGGTCACACCCGGGCTGCCCTGCGTGAAGGTGAACTCACCGGCCACCCCCACACCGCCGGACCACTGACCGGCCGGGTAGGTGCCCGACGCGACGAGCGGCGCCGTGCCGACCAGGAACGGGTAGTCGGTCTGCGGCGTCTGGTCGCCCGAGGCGGTACGGCCCCGCACCGAGATGAGGTTCGCGCCGTTGCGGTCCATCGTCACAGTGATGTCCGTGACAAACGCATCAGGCTTCTTCGGCACGCTCTGCCAGGCGCCGCCGTTGAGCTGGTACTCGAAGGTCGTCACCTCGCTGATCTCGGTGTACACCCCGAACGTGCCGACCGACCCGACCCCGCCACGCGGGCTGTACTCGTCGTACGCGCTACTGACGTTGACCCGCGGCTCACGGACCCGGAAGTAGTACCGGCGCTCCGGGCTGACCGTGCCGTCGGCCGTCCGGCTGGTGACCGTCAGCAGCGTGTAGCCGGAGTGCGTCGGCGTGATCTCGATGGTCGCCCGACCGTCCGCGCCGGCGGCAACCACCTGCTCCTCGCCGCTGTACTCCAGGACGTAGCGGTACTCCGTCACGCCGGGACGGCCGGGGTTGAAGGTGAACCGGCCGGTCTGGCCGGGCTGACCCGCCGAGTCGTTCTCCGGGTAGTCGCTCGACGTCACCACAGGCGCGTCGCTGACCTCGAAGGTGTACGTCCGCGTCGGCGAGAAGGAGCCGTCCAGGAACCGGGTACGCACCGTCAGCGTGTTGCTGCCGGAGCGGTCCGGCGTGAGCATCACCCGGGTCCAGCTGGAATCCGTGTCCACGACCTGCTCGGGCCCGTCGTTGAGGCGGTAGACGTAGGCGTCGACGTCGGGCATCACGGTGTCGAACTGGAACTCACCCGGCATGCCGACACCGCCCCAGGCGCCGTACTCGTAGTAGGTGCTGGAGTAGACGGACGGCTTGGTGTCGATGACGTTGAACTGGTGCTCCTGCGTCTCCGAGACCGTGCCGTCGGCGCTGACGCTCCGCACGGTCAGCGCGTACCAGCCCGGCTCGGTGGGCGTCCAGTGCAGCACCGCGGTGCCGTCCGCGGCCGCGTCGACGCGCAGCAGATTGCCGTCACCGAACGAGTACTCGTACGCCACGACAGCGGTCCGGCCGGGCCGGAACGTGAAGCTGCCGGGACGGTCCACCACGCCGTCGTGCTCGGGGAAGGAGAAGTCGGCCGACTCCACGGTCGGCAGGTCGCGGACCGACACGTTCTCGGTGTACCCGCCGACGAACTCGCTGCCGACGTAGCTGCGTACCTCGACCTTGACGAGGCCCGCCTCGGCGAACGTCACCGGGATCTCGGTCGGGCCGTCGGGGTTCACCGGCACCCTGGTCTCACCGCCGGCACCGATCCGGTAGCCGAACTCGGTGACCCCCTCCACATTCGTCGACACGGCCAGCTTGCTGGGCAGCCCGATGCCGGCCATCGTCACCTGCACCTCCGGCGCGGTCGACTTCACCCAGAACTCGTAGCGGACCGTCTCGGACGAGTTCGACGCGCTGTCCACACTGCGCACGCTCAGCGAGTCGGAGAACGAGGTCGGGGTGTATTCGAGGGTCACGTCCGCACCGGGCGCGGGCGCGGGGATGTAGTTGTACGCGTCGCCGAAGCGCCCCCAGTAGTAGCCGACCACGTCCGGCGAGCCGTTGGCCTTGAACGTGAACGTCCCCGGCACTCCCGCCCCGCCGTGCGGCAGGCCGTCGTTCGGGTACTTCTCCGAGGTCACCACGGGGGCGGCGGGTCGCTGCGCGTCCACCTTGACGTAGCACGGCTCGGCCCACGGCGAGAAGTCGTGATCGTCGTAGGCGCGGGCGGTCCAGGCCACCACGGTCCCGTGCGGGTACTGAGACATGTCCCAGTCGAGCTTCGAGAGGGCGCCGCCGTAGCTGTAGCCGAACTGCTCGGCGCGCTGGTCCTCGTGGCCGACCGGCCATGCCGCGAACTGCCCCCGGTAGTTGGCGTCGTTGCTGTCCGCGTCCGCGCCCTTGACCATCAGGCCGTGGTTGCGCGGCCCCACCGGCTGCGGCTCGGTCTTGGTCCCGCAGGCCCAGGCCGGGAAGTCGATCCCGATCTGCCCGACCGTCGGCGCGTGGTTCGCCTCGCTGTTGATCACCGGGAACGGGCGGAGCTTACGGCCGTGGGAGAGCTTGCCCTCGGAGCCGTGCGGCACCCGGATCTCGACGGTGAGCGTCTGCTTGCCCTGATCCGCGAGCTTCTGGAGGGCGGGCATGATGTCCCACGCCAGATAGCCGGGGCAGGCCGCCTCCCCGCCGGCCTGCACCGTGCCGAGCAGCTCGCGACGACGCGGGCTCGACGCCCAGCTCGTGGTCGCGGTGATCGGGTCGGTACGCCACAGCTCGACCGGCTGGGCGGTCGCGCAGTCCGCCGCGGAGCGCTCCGCGACGACCAGGTCCGCCTTGTGGACGACGGTCCCGCGGAAACGCGAGATGTCGAAGGTGAAGTAGGACCGGGACTTGTGCTTCGTGCCGGTCGCGTCCGTCCAGGCGCCGACCGGCGCGTCCCCGTCCGTGTTGACGAACGACTTCCTCGGCTGTTGCGAATCCGTGTAGGCCCAGCCGGACTTGCCGGTGGTCCGGTGCTCGTAGGCCTGCGCCGGAGCGGTGTCGACACTGATCAGGCCGGCACCGAGCACAATGCCCAGTGACGCGGCGAGCATTCTTCGTGCGCGCACGACGATGCCCCTCCCCCCGTTGGACAACGGCGTGCATCGCCGTCGAGTCGCATGAGGGTATCGAGAAGGGACGACATCTGAGTACGCCGATTCGGGTGGGCTCCGGTCGACCGGGCGGACCGCGTCGTCACGGCCCGCCCGGTCTCGCGGTCAGCCTCGTCCGCCGGCGCGGAACGCGACCCAGGCGTCGCTCATCCGGTCGGCCTGGCCCGGGGTGAACATGTTCATGCAGGAGTCCTGCGTGTAGTCCATGAAGTTGTGGATCGGGTCGAGGCCCGGCGCGGTGCAGGTGTCCGCCCCGATCGGGCAGTTGAACTGCGGCGCCGCCTCACGCGGCGTGTCGGCCACGAAGTCGCCGGACGCGGAGCAGCCGTGCGCGAACGTGTGCTCCAGCATCAGCCAGTGCCCGACCTCGTGCGTGAGCGTGTCACCGAGCGCGTACTTGCCGGCCGTGCCGCCCGGCATCGACTCGTCGAGCATCACCACGCCGTCGATGTAGTCACGGCCGTTGTTGTAGCCCTTCGGGAAGTACGCCCAGCCGAGCAGCCCGTCACCGATGTTCGCCGCGTAGACGTTCAGCGTGCGGGAGTCGCCGGTGTAGAGCGCCTTCTTCATGTCCCGCTCGCTCTTGCCCGGCACCACCGTGTACCAGGAGCTGTTGACGGTCCACGTGGTGTCCACGAGCGAGAAGCGGAACGGCGTGTCCGACGCGTCGGCCGCGGTACGACCCGCGAACGAGTCGTTCAGCACAGTCATCTGCGCCGAGATGAGCGTGTTCCAACGGGCCTTCTCGGCCGCGCTCAGCTCGTGGTCCGAGATCATGTGGAAGATCGTCGGCACTGTGACGCTGCCGTTCGCCAGGCGCGGCGAGTCCTTGATGACGCCGTACGCCTTGGCCTCGTTCGTCGAGTAGAGCTCGGGCTCCTTGACGGTGGCGCCCTCGCGTACCCGGGCGGCGCCGTGGTTGTCGGCGCCCGGCTCGCACTCGGCGACCGCGGGAGAGGCGGCCACGGGTGCGGTCGTGGCGGAGGCTCCTCCGGCGGTCAGGAAGGTGGCGGCGGCAGCGACGAGCACTGCCAGGTGGATCGTCGGTTTCCTGTGCATCGTTGCACCTTTCGAGAGGCATGAAAGGAGTACCGACGCGGGGTTGTCAAAGCTGCGGATCGATGACGTCGTCGTTCCGCCATGAGACCACGTCACCGGGCGTCCGCAACAGCCCCCGGCGGCTCGGTCGATGTCACGGCGTCGGCGATGGCGCGCGCCACGCACTCGTAGTCACGCACCAGCGGCCCGACCAGCTTGGGGTCCGGCTCGAACGCGGCGACCAGTCCGCGTACCAGATCTCTGAGCCGGTCGTCCGGGCCGAGCCGCCGCCCCCGGTGCCGGCGGGCGACGCTGCGCCACCGGCGCAGACCGACGTCGGCGAGCCGTTCGTGGAGTTCGGGCGCGGGCACCGGGCAGCCGTTCGCCCACAGGTCGGCGAGGGCCCGCAGAATCGCCTCCCGCGTCGGGTCAGCCATGCAGATAGCGGGCGCGGCGGCCGAAGTCGCGGAAGCCGAGCCGCCGGTACAGCCCGGCGGCCGGGTTGTCGTCGTTGACGCAGAGCCACGCGGCGTCCGCGCCCGCGTCGGCGAGGCCACGCAGCACGCGCGCCACCAGGTACGCGCCGACCCGCCGCCCGCGCCACCCGGGTACCACGCCAACCTGGTCGATCCAGTTGTCGAGCACGGTCACGAAGCCGGCCGGCCCACCGTCCGGGCCGCGTGCGAGCAGCGTCAGCTCCGGGCGGAAGTCCTCGTCGTCACGCAGGTCGCCCAGCCACTCGGCGGCCTCCGGCTCGACGAATCCGGGCCGGTCGGCGAACGACGCGCGGTAGGTGGCGAACAACTCCCGCCCCAGCGTCGCAGGCTCCACAGTCACGCCGTCCGGCGCGGCGACCTCGGGCAGCGCGTCGAGGTCGTGCCGCAGCACCCACTCCAGGAACGTCCGCGTGTAACCACGCGCCGCGAACAACTCCTCCGCGCCAGCGGTCCACGTCTCCGTGGTGACCAGCAGGCCCGCACCTTCCGCCTGGTTCTCCGCCCGGTCCAGCAGCGCGCCGCCGAGCCCGCGCCCGCGCCACGCCGGGTGCACGAGGCCGGTGGCGGTGGCGGGCGTCCGTCCGGTGCCGACCCCGACGGCCGCGACCAGGTCGTCGCCGGACCAGGCGCCGTGGGTACGCGTCTGGAGCAGCCGCGCCCGCGCCAACGGGGTACGCCCGAACAGCGGCAACCCGCCGTCAGTGGCGAGGCACGCCTGCGCCAGGCCGGTCAACGCGGGCAGGTCGTCCTCGCCGAACTCCCGCCAGACCAACGCATCCGTCCCGTCCACGCCCGCTCCCGCCACCCCGCCCGACCCCCACGGTCCAGCACACCGACGCAGTAGGCCCCACCCCTCCCCCCGAGGTCAACCACTTTCCCCACCCACCCCGACCCTCCGGGCCACCCACCTTGAGACAGACGCCCCACCGACCGGGATCGGCCGAGATCTCGGAAGCACCCTCCGCGATCTTGGAGTTGTGGCACCTCACGAATACCGCTAATCCGACCATCTGGGCGCCACAGCTCCAAGATCGACGGAAGCCGCCCCATCACCCCGTTGATCATGCAGTTGCTGCCCTGATAAAAGTCGCAACCCGGGCATCAGGAGGGCCGAAACCGCAAGATCGACGAGAGCGAGGGCGGTAGGCGCGGCGCGGGCGGGGAGGGTGGGGAGGGCGGGGCTAGGGGGTGGGGGTGGGGGTGGCGTGGATCAGGACTGTGGCGCCAGCGGACAACGGGGCCAGCAGCCACTTCAGGGGCTGCTCGTCCTCGGTCGGGTCGATCACGAGGCGATCACCTTGGTGCAGGTTCATCTGGGTGGCGATCTCGGCGGCCAGGCGGCGCCACGCGCCGAAGCTGGTGCCGTCCGGCGTGGCCGGGTCGGACGGGTCGACGGCGGTGTAGTCCGGCGGGTCGGTCGGGTGCCGCAGCACCTCGGCCGACCAGTCCAGCCAGCCCGGCGGCACCTCGTCGAGCGGGCCCGGCCCGGTGCCCACCAGGTAGCGGTGCGTCCCCTCGGGCACGTCCTCCAGCCAGTCGTCGAGGCGTTCCGGGGTCACGAACACCGCGTCGTAGGGCCGGTCCGCGCCGGGTTCGAGCACCGGCAGCCCGGCCAGCGCGCGGGGACGGAACGACACGGTCAGCCCGATCGACCAGGCGCCGATCAGCACCGCCGCGGTACGCCAGTGCGGCGGCAGCAGCACCGCCACCCGGTCACCGGGGCGCAGCCCGCACCCGTCGCGCAGCAGCCCGGCACTACGGGCCGCCCACCGGCCCAACTGCGGCCCGGTCAGCTCGGTTCGCTCGCCGGTGGCGTCGTCGAGGTAGGTCAGCAGTGGCTCGTCGGTCGCGACGGCGGCGGGTGCGCGGGTGGCCATCGGATGTACTCCTCCCTGGCGGTCAGCTCACCCTAGCCGGGCGAACCGGTCGACCAGGAGGGCCAACCGCCGCTCGTGTTCGTCCCGCCGCAGACGGCCGCCGCGCATCAGCGTGACCTGGCCGTGCAGCGCGCTCCAGAACGTCTCGGTGAACGTCTCCAGGTCGTCGTCGCCGGTGAACGGGCGCAGCGTCTCGGCCAGTTCGGCGAAGGCCCGGACCAGCTCGACGGGTGTGTCCTGGCTGGCGAAGGAGAGGGCGACGGGGAGGGTGAAGATCGCGTCGTAGAGCGCGGGCCGGCGTTCGGCGAACGCGGCGTACGCCGTGGCGATGGCGGCCACCGCGGCCCGCGGGTCGGTGGCGGCGGCCCGGGCGGCGGCGAGTTCGACTGCCAGTTCGGCGCAGCCCTCCAGAGCGACGGCCGCCATGATGGCGTCCTTGCCCTTGAAGTGGCTGTAGAGGACGGGCTGGCTGTACTCGATCTCGGCGGCGAGGCGGCGGGTGGTGACCGCGTCCCAGCCCTCCGACTCGGCGAGGTCCCGGGCGGCGGTGATGATCGCCCGTTCGCGGTCCGCCCGCTCCCGCTCCCGGCGCGCCTGAATCGACATGACCGGCACTCTAGCACCGCTAGCCAATCTATCGGCGCTCTGCTAGCTTCGCTCTCATCCCTAGCAGCGCTAGAATCTTGGAGTCGGCATGCTCACCCTCGTCGCCTACGGGCTCGCCATCGTCCTCAGCCTCTTCATCGTCCTGATCGGCGCGCGCTTCCTCCTCGTTCCCCGAGCCGCCGCCGCCGGCTACGGCGTCCCCGCCGCGGAGGGCACGGGAGATCCCGCGTACCTCACGATCAAAGGGCTGCGTGACCTCACCTACGGCCTGGTCGGCCTCGCCTTGATCGCCTTCACCAGCGCCGACGCCGTCGCCTGGTTCATGCTCGTGGTCGCACTCGCCCCGCTGGGCGACACCCTCATCGTGCTGCGGCACGGCGGCTCCCGGGCGACCGCCTTCGGCATCCACTTCGCCACCGCCGTGGTCGTCCTCCTCGACGCCGCGCTGCTGTTCGCGCTCTAGCCGGGCCCACCGGTCCGCGACCGTCGACTTTGGTCGCGGGCCCGGTCGTCCGACGGCCGTATCGGGGGGCCGGGTGGCTGCGGGACCGTGCGGGCATGACGACCGAACCCCCGCGCCGGCGGCTGGTGCCGGCGATCGCGCTGCTGCTGCTCGCCCCGTGGACCGCCGAGTGCTCCTGGGGCGGCTTCACCCTCACCGGCATGCCGTTCGTGGTGCTGGTGCTCGCCCCGATGTACGGCGGGGCCGCGCTGCTGATCCGCGAGACGGCCCGGCGGTTCGGGCTCGGCTGGCCGGGGATCGCGCTGCTCGCTGCCGCGTTCGGCGTGATCCAGGCCGGCTTGGTCGACCAGTCGTTGTTCAATCCGGGGTTCCTGGACGACACCGAGTTCGCCGACACCCGGGCCGCGGCGGAGGCCACGCTGGTGCCCGGTCTCGGGTTCAGCGCGAGGCAGGCGGTCGACTACGTGGGCAACCATGTGGTGCTGACCGTCTGCGCGCCGATCGCGCTCGTCGAGTCGTACCTCGGTGCGGGCCGCCGGGCGCGGCCCTGGCTGGGCCGACCGGGGCTGACCGCGGCGGCGCTGCTCTGGCTCGGCGGCAGCCTGCTGGTGTTCGCCGACGACGGTGGCCGCAAGAACTTCCTGGCCTCGCCGGTCCAGTTGGCGGTCGCCACCGGCGTGGCACTGGCCCTCATCACCGCCGCCCTGCTCCGCCACCGGCACGCCGGGCCACCGCCCGACGCGCCGACGCCCGCCGGGCCGACGCCCGCAGGCCGACCGCAAACCGAAGCCGGCCCGCCCCGGCCGCTCCGGCCCGCGCTGGTCGTGGCGGCGGCGTACGTGGGTTCCACGATCGCCCCGGGATGGCCGGGAGTGGTGCTCGCCCTCGCACTCGCCGGGATCGCCGCCGCCCTGCTGACGCGCTGGTCCCGGCGACCCGGCTGGGGGCAGCGGCACGTGCTCGCCACCGGTTCGGCCGGCCTGGTCGTCGCCGCGGCGCTCGCGTACACCGTGCCGACCTATGCCCCGGCGAGCCCGGTGGCGGCGCTGGTGGGTGACGTGGCGATCAGCGTGATCGTGCTGCTGCTGGTGGGCGGCGCGTGGTGGCGGGTCACGGCAGTTCGGGACCGCCGTCGAGCAGCGGCGCCAGCAGGTCGCCCTGCTTCTCCACCCGCTTGAGCACCTCACCAGCGGTGTACGGCCGCGTCGACGGCCGCTTCCCCGCCGCCCCGGCCTCCACCTCGTCCCAGGTCAGCGGCGTGGACACCGAGGGCACCGACTGGGCCCGCAGCGAGTACGGCGCCACAGTCGTCTTCGCCGCGTTGTTCTGACTCCAGTCGATGAAGACCTTGCCGGGGCGCAGGTTCTTCGCCATCTTCGACACGACCAGCTTCGGGTGTGCCTGCTCCAGCTCCTGCGCGATGCGCTTGGCGTAGTCGGAGACGACCTCGGCGTCCTGCGTGCCGGCGATCGGGCAGCAGAGCTGCATGCCCTTCTTCCCGGACGTCTTCGGGTACGCCTCGACGCCGTCGTCGGCCAGCCGGTCGCGCATCAGCAGCGCCACCCGGCAGCACTGCTTGAGCGCGGCCGGGGCGCCCGGGTCCAGGTCGACCACCATCATGTCCGGGTGGGCGCCGATCTTCCACTGCGGAGTGTGCAGCTCAAGCGCGGCCAGGTTGGCCAGCCACACGAGTGTGGGCAGCTCGTCGCAGACCACGTAGTCGATGGTCTCCCGCCCCTTCGTGGACCCGGGGGCGGGCAGGTTCTCGGTGCGTACCCAACCGGGGGTCGCGGCGGGTGCGTTCTTCTCGAAGAACGAGCCGCCGTCGACGCCGTTGGGGAACCGGATCCGGGTCAGCGCGCGGTCGCGCAGGTGCGGCAGCAGCACCGGGGCGATCCGGGTGTAGTAGTCGATCACCTCGCCCTTGGTGAACCCGGCCTTCGGGAACAGCACCTTGTCCAGGTTGGACAGCTCCAGTGAGCGCCCCTCGACCTCGACCTTCAACCGCTCAGAGGGCATCGTCGACCTCCTCGGGCGGCTTGTCCGGGCGCAGGCGCAGGATGCGCGGGAAGCGCAGCCGGCCGTCCGGCGTGCGCTGGCCGTACTTGACCTCCACCACGATCCGGGGAGTTACCCAGATCGCGCCCCGGGCATCCTCGCGCGGCACCCCGGCCGCGAACGGCGAGTCGGTGGAGCGCAGCGGTTCCAGCTCGCGCAGCAGTTCCCGTTCGAGCGCCGCGCCGATCCCGCCGCCGACCCGCCCCCGGTAGACCAGCCGTCCGTCCGGGCCGGGCACGCCGACCAGCAGGCCACCGACGCGCCGCGCGCCGGGCCGCCAGCCGCCGACCACGAAGTCGGCGGTGACCTCCAGCTTGACCTTCACCCAGTCCGGCGAGCGCACGCCGGGCCGGTAGAGCGAGTCGACCCGCTTGGCCATCACCCCTTCCAGCCCGTGCTCGCCGGCCGCCGCGTAGGTGGCCGGGCCGTCGCCGAAGACCGGCGGCACCGCCCACCGGGCGGCGCCGAGCCCGAGCGACTCCAGCGCCGCCCGCCGCTCCCGCCACGGCCGGGCGGTCAGGTCGACGCCGTCGAGCCGCAACAGGTCGAAGATCATGTACGTGACGGGTACTGTCGCCGCCAGCCGCGCCGCCTTGGCCGGGTTGCGGACGTGCATCCGCTCGGCGAGCGCGGTGAACGAGGGCTGCCCGTCGGTGAAGAGGACGACCTCGCCGTCGAGCAGCGCGTCGCCGACCTGCTCGGCCAGGTTGAGCAGTTCCGGGTACGCGGTGGTGATCTCGACGCCGGAGCGGGCGTAGAAGTGCCTGTCGCCGCGCGAGATGTCGGCGAGCGCGCGGACGCCGTCCCATTTGAACTCGTACGACCAGGCGGCGCCGGCCGGGAGCTGCCCGGTCGTCGCGAGCATCGGCTTCAACGGCGCGCCGGGCACCTCCTGACTGTAGTTGCGCACGGAAGCGCGTGCGTCCCGTTCGATCGTTTGCGATTCTGGTTGTCAACCGGGGAGAGGAGCGCGGGAATGCGGGCGATCTGGAAAGGAGCGGTGTCGTTCGGCCTGGTGTCGATCGGGGTGAAGGTCTACTCGGCCACCGAGGAGAAGGACATCCGTTTCCACCAGGTGCACCGTGAGGACGGCGGCCGGATCCGCTACAAGCGCACCTGCTCGGTCTGCGGCGAGGAGGTCACCTACGACGACATCGCCAAGGGGTACGACATCGGCGGCGGCGAGATGGTGATCCTCACCGACGAGGACTTCGCCGACCTGCCGTTGAGCACGTCGCACGCGATCGACGTACTGGAGTTCGTACCGGCCGAGCAGGTCGACCCGATCCTCTACAACAAGGCGTACTTCCTGGAGCCGGAGGGCTCGGCGACCAAGCCGTACGTGCTGCTGCGTGACGCGCTGTCCGACTCGGAGCGGGTGGCGATCGTCAAGGTGGCGCTGCGCCAGCGGGAGCAGTTGGCCACGCTGCGCGTCCGCGAGGGCGTGCTGCTGCTCAACACCATGCTGTGGCCGGACGAGATCCGCCGGCCCGATTTCGGTTTCCTGGACGAGGACCTGAAGGTACGCCCGCCGGAGCTGGCGATGGCCAGCTCGCTGATCGACTCGATGGCCGGGGACTTCGAGCCGGACGCGTTCACCGACGACTACCGGGCCGCGTTGCAGGAGGTCATCGACGCGAAGGTCGAGGGCCGCGAGGTGGTGCAGCCGGAGGAGGAAGAGGCCGCTCCGGCCGCCGCCGTGGACCTGATGGCCGCGCTGAAGGCGTCGGTGGAGCGGGCCCGGGCGGCCCGGGGCGAGGCGCCGTCCGGTGGCGGCGCCGAGCCGACGCCGATCTCGTCGGCCCGCTCGGCGAAGAAGGCCGCGAAGAAGGCGCCGGCGAAGAAGGCCGAACCTGCCAAGAAGGCCACTGCCAAGAAGGCGCCCGCGAAGAAGACGGCGGCGAAGAAGGCCGAACCGGCCAAGAAGACCGCCGCCAAGAAGGCGCCCGCGAAGAAGAAGACCGCCTGACGCGTACGGCGATCGCCCCGCCCCCGGTGGCGGGCGGGGCTCCGCCGTTCAGCCGCGGCCGAGCTTCTCGGTGGGGGTGACGCGGACGATGACGCGCTCCTCGCCGGGGCGGCGCCAGGGGTAGGTGTCCTGGCCGAGGTACTTCTTCGCCATCCGGTCGATGTGCTCGTCGGCGCCTTCGGTGACGAACTCGACGGTGCCCTTGATCCAGAGCGTGCGGAAGTCGTCGGCCTTGTCCGCCACCGACACCGCGACCACCGGGTTGCGGGACATGTTCAGGTACTTCTGCCGGCCCTTGGCCGTGTTGAACACGATGTGCTCGCCGTCGGTGTCGACCCAGACCGGGGTGACGTGCGGGGTGCCGTCGGCCTCGATCGTCGCCACGTGCGCGAGCTGCGGCTCGCCGAGCAGGGCCAGGTCTTCTTCGCTGAGGATCGCCATGGTCGGAACGTACCCCGTGCGGTGCCCCCGTATCGGGCATCGTGTCCGGATCGTGGCGGCCGTATGGGCACGCTGGGGCTCCGGGCGGGTACCGTGTGCGCTGGCCTCGGCGGCGGCCCGCCGGGGGCGCACCCACCCACCCTGCAGGGAGTCGACGTGAGCGAGCGTGTGGAGAACCGGTCGGCGGGCCAGGCCCCGGCCACCAAGGCACAGCGGCGGCTGGCCGCCCAGCTGGCCGAGAAGAAGGCAGCCGAGGCGCGTCGCCGTCGGCAGTCGATCCTCGGCGCGGCGGTCGGCGTGCTCGCGGTGGTGGCCCTGGTCGGCGGTCTGGTCTGGCTGAACAGCGGGGACGACGACAAGACGTCCACCGCCGGCTCCTCGGCCAGCCCCACCGCGCCGGCCGAGCCCACCGCGGCGCCCGCTCCGGAGCTGCCCGCCGGTTTCGACCCGGCGCTGAAGACCAAGCCGACAGTGCAGGCAGGTACCGGCGAGCTGACGAAGCTCACCGTCACCACCCTGGTCAAGGGCACCGGCCCGGCGGTGAAGGCTGGGCAGAACATCACCACGAACTACGTGGGCGTGTTCTACAAGGACGGCAAGCAGTTCGACGCGTCCTGGGACAGCGGCCAGCCGGCCACCTTCCAGATCGGCGTGGGCCAGGTCATCAAGGGCTGGGACCAGGGCCTGGTCGGCGTGCCGGTGGGCAGCCGGGTCCAGCTGGACCTCCCGGCCGAGCTGGCGTACGGCAACGACGCCGCGGGCGGCCGTCCGGCCGGGCCGCTGCGCTTCGTCGTCGACGTGCTGGCTGCGCAGTAGATCACTCCGGGCTTCCGTCCGGTCACCCAGCGGCAGTAGGTTCATGGTCACCACGGGCGGCACGTTCGCCCGTGGTGATCTGCCCACCGACGCGGAGGTGCACGTGGCGGCGCTGGACGAGTCCGGGGTGACCCGGCAGATGTGGACGCTCTACGAGCCGGTCCACGCGGTGACCTACTTCCACCCCCGGGCCCGGGCCGCGTTCGAGGCGGTCGGGCTGCGGGGCTACTGGCGCGGCTACTTCGCCGGCCGGGCCGCGCCGCTCGGGCCGGTCGACGCGCCGACCGTCACGGCCTCCTTCTTCAGCTTCGCGCCGGCCATGGTGGCTCGCGCGCTGCCCTCGGTGTGGCGCCTGGCCACCCCGGAGGAGACGCTGCGGGCCCGGCTCACCGGTGGCGTGCAGGCGCTCGCCGAGTTCACCTACGAGCTGCCCGAGTCGCACCTGGTCGAGGCCGCCGACCTGCTGGAGGAGGCGGCCGGCCGGGTGGACGTCGCGGGCCGGGTGCTCGGCGCGGTCAACGCCGCGCTGCCCCGGGGCGAGTACCCGCTGGCCCGGCTCTGGCAGGCCGCCACCACGCTGCGCGAGCACCGCGGCGACGGCCACGTGGCGGCGCTGGTGACGACCGGGCTGGAACCGGCCGAGGTGGTGGCCTGGCGGTGCCGGGTCGACCAGTCCCGCGAGTTCCACCAGCCGGCCCGGGGCTGGACCGACGAGCAGTGGACCGCCGCCGAGCAGCGCCTGGTGGACAAGGGCTGGCTGACCGCCGACCTGAACCCCACGCCGTACGCCACGGAGACGTTCCGCGTGGTCGAGGAGGCTACCGACCGGGCCGCCGCGGGTCCGTGGCGGGCGCTGGGCGCGGAGCGTACCGGCCGGCTGCGGGAGCTGCTGGAGCCGATCGCGACGCGCTGCCGCACGATCATCCCGGCCAAGGCCCCGATCGGCCTTCCGGCTCAGCGTTCGGCCGGAGCGGCGCTGCCACGGTGAGTCCGGCCGCCGGCTGGGGCAGGATGGTCGGCGTGGTGGACGCGGTGCTCTTCGACCTGGACGGCGTGATCGTGGACTCCGAGCCGGTGTGGGAGGAGGTCCGGCGGGCGTACGTGGCCGAGCACGGCGGCGTCTGGCAGCCGGACACGCAGCGCCGGCTGATGGGCATGAGCACCGCCGAGTGGGCCGAATACCTCAGCGGTGAGCTGGGCGTCGACAGGTCGGCCGAGCAGGTCGCCACCGAGGTGGTGACCGAGATGGCCCGGCGGTACGCGCAGCACGTACCGCTGATCGACGGCGCCGACGCGGTCGTGCGCCGCATCGCCGCGCGGTGGCCGCTGGGGCTGGCCAGTTCCTCACCGACCCGGTTGATCGCGGCGGCGCTGGACGCGACGGGCCTGGCCGGCGCGTTCGGCGCGACGCTGTCGACCGAGGAGACCGCCCGGGGCAAGCCCGCCCCCGACGTGTGGCTCGCGGTGGCGCAGCGGCTGGGCGTCGACCCGGCCCGGTGCGTGGCTGTGGAGGACTCGTCGAACGGGGTCCGCTCGGCGGCCGCCGCCGGGTGCCGCGTGGTGGCGGTGCCGCACGCGTCGTACCCGCTCGACCCGGACGCCGAGGCGCTCGCGGCCGTGCTGCTCCCCTCGATCGGCGCGCTCACGCCCGAGGTGGTGGCGGGGATCGACTGAACCACCCACCCGCCGCCGCCACCCGGCCTACGGTCGGTGACATGAGGGCTGTGGTGTACGAGGGGCCGCACGAGGTGGCCGTCAACGAGGTCGACGACCCCCGGATCGAGGATCCGAACGACGTGGTCGTCCAGGTCACGACGACCGCGATCTGCGGTTCGGACCTGCACATGTACGAGGGACGGACGGCCGCCGAGCCGGGCATCGTGTTCGGCCACGAGAACATGGGCGTGATCGTCGAGACCGGGCCGGGCGTGGACGAGCCTGCGCGTGGGCGACCGGGTCTCGATGCCGTTCAACGTGGCGTGCGGGTTCTGCCGCAACTGCCGGGAGCAGCGCACCGGTTTCTGCCTGACGGTGAACCCGGGCTTCGCCGGCGGCGCGTACGGCTACGTGTCGATGGGGCCGTACCGGGGTGGGCAGGCCGAGTACCTGCGGGTGCCGTTCGCCGACTTCAACTGCCTGAAGCTGCCGCCGGGCACCGAACACGAGAACGACTACGCGATGCTCGCCGACATCTTCCCGACCGGCTACCACGGTGTGGCGATGACCGGGCTGCGGCCGGGCGAGAACCTGACAGTGATGGGCGGCGGGCCGGTCGGGCTGATGGCCGCGTACTCGGCGGTGCTGATCGGGGCGTCCGAGGTGTTCGTGGTGGACCGGGTGCCGGACCGGCTGCGGCTGGCCGAGTCGATCGGCGCCACAGCGATCGACTTCAGCGCGGGCGACCCGGTCGAGCAGATCCGGGACCGGACCGACGGGGTGGGGACCGATCACGGCGTGGACGCGGTGGGATACCAGGCGTCCGCGCCCAGCGGCGAGGAGCAGCCGGCGCTGGTGCTGAACACGCTCGTGGAGGTGGTGCGCGCGACCGGGGCGATCGGCGTGGTCGGGCTCTACCTCTCGGCGGACCCGGGCGCCCCGGACGAGCACTCCGCCCGGGGTGAGCTGCTGTTCAAGGTGGGCAAGCTGTTCGAGAAGGGCCTGCGGATCGGCACCGGGCAGGCGAACGTGAAGACGTACAACGCGTACCTGCGGAACCTGATCACGGCGGGGCGGGCGACGCCGAGCTTCGTGGTGAGCAAGGAACTGCCGCTGGACGCGGCGCCGGAGGCGTACCAGCGCTTCGACCGCCGCGAACCGGGCTACTCGAAGGTCGTGCTCAAGCCGGCCGCCTGACGAGCCGTCGTACGGTGGCCGGGTGCGCCCGGACCGAATGTTCGGGCGGCTGCCGGGTAGCGCACCCGGGAGGACGGCGGAGGGACGGCGATGAAGGCGATCGTGTACGAGCGCAGCGGGGACGCCTCGGTGCTCCAGGTGGTCGAGCGGCCGGTGCCGGAACCCGGACCGGGCGAGGTGCTGGTCCGGATGGCCGTGTCGGGGGTGAACCCGACCGACTGGAAGGCCCGCCAGGCGTGGCCGCTGCCGGCCGGCTGGCAGATCCCGCACCAGGACGGCGCCGGGGTGGTCGAGGCGGTCGGCGAGGGCGTGGACCGGACGCTCATCGGTGAGCGGGTCTGGGTGTGGGAGGCGGCGTGGCAGCGGCCGTGGGGCACCGCCGCCGAGTACACGCTGGTCCCGGTCCGGCACGCGGTGCCGCTCGGTCCGGCCTCGTTCGACCTGGGCGCGGCGCTCGGCATCCCGTTCATGACCGCGCACCGCTGCCTGACCGCCGGCGAGTTCATGCCGGACAAGCTGCACGCCGGCGCGTTGAGCGACCACGTGGTGCTGGTGCAGGGCGGCGCGGGGGCGGTGGGCAACGCGGCGATCCAGCTCGCCCGGTGGGCCGACGCGTGCGTGATCACCACGGTGAGCAGCCCGGAGAAGGCGCAGCTCGCGGCGGCGGCGGGTGCCAGCTTCGTGATCAACTATCGCGAGCAGGACGTGGTCGAGGAGGTCCGCAAGGTCGCGCCCGACGGGGTCCACACGATCGTGGAGGTGTCCGCCGCCCGCAACGCCGCCGCCGACGTACGGATGCTGCGCACCGGCGGGGCGGTCTGCGTGTACGCCGACGACGGCGGTGGCGAGGTGACGTTGCCGATCCGGCCGCTGATGGGCCCGAACGCCCGCTGGCAATTCGTGCTGATCTACACCGCGCCGAAGGTGGCGAAGGCGCAGGCGGTCACGGACATCGCGGCGGCGGTGGCGCAGGGCGCGATCCGGGTCGGTGAGGAGGCGGGGCTGCCGCTGCACCGGTATCCGCTGGCGGAGGCCGCCGCCGCACAGCAGGCGGTGCAGGACAGCGTGGTGGGAAAGGTGCTGGTGAGCACCGCCGACGAGTAGGCGACCGGATTTCCCCGACAGCCGGACAGACGCGAACAAGTTTCGCAACAATGACGGTGCGGGTCACCCCGTAACGGACGGGCGGCCCCGGCGCGGTGCGAACGCCGGGGCCGCCCTCTGGGAGGAATGTCCGTTGGGAACGCGTTCCTACCCGTGTAGGCGACGGTACGCCGCGAAACGTTACGACGCGGTCAGTTCCCGCACGTCGAGCCCGCCGTCGGCGTACCGCGAGCGCACCACCTTCTTGTCGAACTTGCCGACGCTCGTCTTCGGCACCGCGTCGATGAACGCCCAGCGCTCCGGCAACTGCCAGCGGGCCACCGAGCCGGCGAGGAAGTCCCGCAGTTCCTCCGCGGTCACCGAGGCGCCCTCGCGGATTACCACCGTGGCCAGCGGCCGCTCGTCCCAGCGCTCGTCCGGTACGCCCACCACGCACGCCTCCAGCACCGCCGGGTGGGCCATCAGGGCGTTCTCCAGCTCGACCGAGGAGATCCACTCCCCACCCGACTTGATCACGTCCTTGGCGCGGTCGGTGAGCGTGATATAGCCGTCCGGCGAGAGCGTGCCGACGTCACCGGTCCGCAGCCAGCCGTCCCGGAACTTTTCCTCCTCCGGGGCGTCGTCGCCGATGTACCGCGCGGTCACCCACGGCCCGCGTACCTCCAGCTCGCCCACCGACGTCCCGTCGGCGGGCAGCGGCTCGCCCGCCGGGCCGACGATCCGCGCCGTCACGCCGGCCGGAACACGGCCCTGCGTGTAGCGGTAGCGCCAGGCGTCGTCGCCGGTGGCACCGGCCGGCGCCCGGGAGACCGAGCCCAGCGGCGACATCTCGGTCATGCCCCAGGCGTGGATGACGTCGATGCCGTACCGGTCGTGGAACGCGTGCATCAGCGCCGGAGGGCAGGCCGATCCGCCGACGATGACCTCCTTCAGCGAGGAGAGATCCACCTCGTGCGCGTCCAGGTAGGCCAGCAGGTCGGTCCAGATGGTCGGCACCGCCCCGGCGAGCGTGGGGCGCTCGGCGGCGATCATCGCGGCGATCGGCTCGGCCTGGAGGAACCGGTCCGGCATGATCAGCGAGGCGCCGGACAGGAACGCCGCGTACGGCAGGCCCCAGGACATCGCGTGGAACATCGGCACGATCGCCAGTTCCCTGTCGTTCGGGCCGAGCCCGAAGCCCTCCGGCATGCAGACCTGGAGCGAGTGCAGGTAGATCGAGCGGTGCGAGTAGGCGACGCCCTTGGGGTTGCCGGTGGTCCCGGAGGTGTAGCAGAGGGCGGCGGCGTCACGCTCGTCCACCTCCGGCCAGTCGAAGTGGTCCGGGCGGTCGGTCAGCAGCGCGTCCCAGTGGTGCACTGTGATCCGGTCGCCGGCCGCGGCCAGCAGCGGCGCCGGGTCACCGCCGCCGACCACCACCACGTGCGCCACGGTGGTCATCTCGCCGATCACCCGGGCGAGCAGCGGGATGAGCGTGGTGTCGACGAGGACCACCCGGTCCTGCGCGTGGTTGGCGATGTAGGCGACCTGGTCGGGGAAGAGGCGGATGTTGAGCGTGTGCAGCACCGCGCCCATGCTCGGGACGGCGAAGTAGGCCACCAGGTGCTCGTTGTTGTTCCACATGAACGTGCCGACCCGCTCGTCGCCGGTCACCCCGCACTCGTCGCGCAGCGCGTGGGCCAGCCGGGCGGCGGCGCGGCCGACCTCCGCGTACGTCATCCGGCGGGGTTCGGCGCCGGTCCAGGTGACCACCTCCGCCGCGCCGTGCACGGTGGAGCCGTGTTCGAGGATCCGGGCGACCTGGAGAGGGGCATCCATCATCGTGCTACGCATGGGTAACAACGTAGTGGCGGCGGTCACATCTGCGGAACCCCCCGGAATCGCCGAGGTGATCACGGATGATGCGTAGATTGTCCGGGTGAGCATCTCGTGGGCCGACTCGTACGTGGGGCAGCTCCGCGCCCTGGCCGGTGACCGCACCCTGATGTTCGTCGGCGCCCGCGCCGTGGTGCGCGACAACGCCGCCCGGGTGCTGCTGATCCAGCGTTCCGACAACGGCCAGTGGGCCCTGCCGGCCGGCGCCATGGAACTCGGCGAGTCGATCGCCGACTGCGCGGTCCGGGAGGTCCGGGAGGAGACCGGGCTGCGGGCGCTGCGGGTCAGCGCGTTCGCGCTCTACACCGGCCCGGACCGCACCCACACCAACATGTACGGCCACACGTACCAGGTCTTCACCACGGCGTTCCGGGTCGACGAGTGGGACGGCGAGCTGGCCCGGTTCACCGACGAGACCACCGACTCGGGCTTCTTCCGCCCGGCGGACTTCCCGCACCCGCTGTCGTCGAGCGTGCACGAGACGCTCGCCGACCTCGACGTGTTCGAGCAGACCAACCGGCTGATCCTCAAGTAGCCGCCGGTCACAGCATCGTCTGCGACTTCGCCTCCATGTCGGCGGCGGCCTCGTCCTTCGACTCCTTCGTCAGCGGCTTGCCGCCGGGCGCGGGCGCCTTCCCGCCGAGCGGGTCGGCGCCGCCGGTGGCACCCTGCGGGCCGGTGCCGCGCAACTGAAGGTTCGGCATGGCCAGCGTGACCAGCACGGCGATCACGGCGATCAGCCCGGTGGTCAGGAAGACCAGGTGCAGCGACTCGACGAACGCGGCCTGGACGGCGGCGCGTACCGGGGCGGGCAGCGCGAGGATCGCCGCCGGGTCGTTGATCGAGAAGTCCCCGCCGGCCGTCACCGCGGCCCGCTGCTCCGGCGGGAGCTGCGCCAGCGCACCGGGCAGCCGCGCGGACATCTCGGCGGTGAGCCGGGACGACAGCACCGCGCCGAGGATGGCCACGCCGAACGATCCGCCGAGCGACCGGAAGAACGTCGCAGACGAGGTGCCCGCGCCCAGGTCGCGCACGCTCACCGCGTTCTGCACGGCCAGGATCAGCGACTGCATGCACAGGCCCAGCCCGACGCCGATCACCACCATGTAGCCGAACGCGAGCCAGAGCGAGGTGCCCACCTGGAGCTGCTGGAACAGCAGCATGCCGACCACCAGCACGGCCGCGCCCGCCACCGGGAACCACTTGTACCTGCCGATCCGGCTCATCGCCCGGCCGGTGAGCACCGAGGTGACGATGACGCCGGCCATCATCGGCAGCATCAGCAGACCGCTGCGGGTCGGCGAGGCGCCCTTGACGATCTGGAGGTAGAGCGGGATGAAGATGATCGACCCGAACATCACCAGACCGAGCACGAAACCCGCGCCGTTGGCGAGCGCGAACGTGGCGCTGCGGAACAGCCGCAGCGGCAGGATCGGCTCCTTGGTCCGGGCCTCCTGGACGACGAACAGCACGCCCAGCACCGCGCCCGCGGCGAACAGCCCGACGATCACGCCGGAGCCCCAGGCGTACTCGGCGCCGCCCCAGCTCAGCGCCAGCAGCAGGCAGCTCACGCCGGCCACCAGCAGTGCCGCGCCGATCCAGTCGACGGTGTGCTCCCGCCGCTCGAACGGCACCAGCCGCATCACGTGCCAGCAGACCACGATGGCGAGGATCGCCAGCGGCACGTTGATGTAGAAGATCCACCGCCAGTTGTTCTCCGCGAAGTAGCCGCCGACCAGCGGTCCGGCCACCGACGACACACCGAACACGGCGCCGAACAACCCCTGGTAGCGGCCACGCTCCCGGGGCGACACCACGTCCGAGATGATGGTGAACGCCAGCGTCATCAGGCCGCCCGCGCCCAGGCCCTGCACGCCCCGCGTGACGATCAGCTGGGTCATGTCCTGCGACAGCCCGGCCAGCAGCGAGCCGAGCAGGAACATCCCGATCGAGAACAGGAAGACCGGCCGGCGTCCGTACAGGTCGGCCATCTTGCCGTACAGCGGTGTCGAGGCGGTCGAGGCCAGCAGGTACGCGGTGACCACCCACGAGTAGTGGTTGATGCCGCCCAGCTCGCCGACGATGGTCGGCAGCGCGGTGCCGACGATCGTCTGGTCCAGCGCCGCCAGCAGCATGCCGGTCATCAGACCGAACATCAGCAGGCGGATCTGTCGGGCGGGCAACGCGGGACGGGCGGCCTGGGCGGTCATCCCGCTTCCTATCCCACCGGGGGCGGATCATGCCCCCGGTGGGCGTACGAGTTTCATCGGGCGGCGTGCCGCCCCTCGGCGAACTCCTCGACGATCTTGGCGCAGAACGCCGGCAGGTCGTCCGGCTTGCGGCTGCTGACCAGCCCGTTGTCGGTGACGACCTCCTGGTCGACCCACTTGGCGCCGGCGTTGGTGAGGTCGGTGCGCAGGCTCGGCCAGGAGGTGATGGTGCGGCCCCGCACCACGTCCGCCTCGACGAGCGTCCACGGGCCGTGGCAGATCACGCCGACCGGCTTGCCCGCGTCGAAGAACGCCTTGACGAACCGGACCGCCTCCGGGTCCGTCCGCAGGAAGTCGGGGTTCGCCACGCCACCGGGCAGGACCAGGCCGTCGTACGCCCCGGCGTCCGCCTCCTCGGTGGTGACGTCGACCTGGTACTGCTTGCCGTGGTCGAGGTGGTTGAAGGCCTGGATCGTGCCGGACTCGATGGAGACCAGCTCGACCTGGGCGCCGGCGTTCTCCACCGCCTCCCGGGGCTTGGTGTACTCGACCTCCTCGACGCCGTCGGCGGCCAGGAAGGCGATGCGCTTGCCCTGAAGTGTCGCTGCCATGCTGTTCTCTCCTCTCCGGGGTACGTCTGAGACGGTTCCCCCGCCCGATGCCGCGAAACCGGACGCATCGGGTGGCCCGCGTCGCACCAAGGTTTGGCCCGACGGCCCGGGGGGATCCGCAGAGGCATGGCAGGAGCAGCAGCGGAAGAGCGCCGGCTGGCCACCGTCGTGGCGAGCTGGCAGCAGCGTCCCGTGCTGGTCGTCGGGGACGCCATGCTGGACGAGTGGCGGTTCGCCGAGTCGGAGCGGCTCTGCCGCGAGGCGCCCGCGCCGGTCCTCACCCTGCGGCGGCGGATCTCCGCTGCGGGGGGCGCCGCCAACACGGCGGTGAACGTCGCGGCGCTCGGCGGCCGGGCCGCGCTGGTCGCCCCGGTCGGCGCCGACGTAGCCGGCGACGAGCTGCACGACTGCCTGGACCGGGCAGCGGTCTGGGACCGCACGGTGAGCCAGCCCGGCCGGCCCACCCCGGTCAAGCGGCGGATGCTCGCCGGCAACCAGATCCTGCTCCGCGAGGACTCCGGCGGTCCGGAGGACGGGCTGGACGCCGACGGCGTGGCCCGCCTGCTGACCGCGCTGCACTGCGCCACCGAGGAGCTGCGGGCGGTGGCCGCCGGGCAGCCGCTCACGCTTGTGGTCTGCGACTACGGCCTGGGCGCGCTGCCGTCGGCGGTACGCGCCTGGCTGGTCGCCAACCGCGACCGGTACGGCACCGTGGCGCTCGACGCGCACGACCTGGCCGACTGGCGCGGGCTGAACCCGACAGTGGTGACGCCGAGCTTCGCCGAGGCGACCCGGCTGCTGGCCCGCGCCGCCGCCGGGTTCGCGCACGCCGAGCGGGGCGCCGTCCCCAGCGGTGACGTGCACCTGAACCACCCGGCGGAGGCCGACGGCCCGTCCGAGCTGATGGTGGGCGCCGCGCCCGGCGGGTCCGGTGAGCGCGTACCCGGCAGCCCGCACCCGACCTCCGGTACGCCCGCAGCCGAGGTCCCCGCCGGCCCGACCGGCGAACCGGTGCCGGGCGAGGAGCGGGTGGCGCTGACCGGCGACGGGCTGAGCGTCACCGGGACCGGCGTGACTGTGAGCGCGGCGGCCGGCGCCGGCGTGGACCGGGCCGTGCTGGCCGAGTCACGCCTGCCCGAGCTGCGCGAACACACCGGCGCCGACGTGGTGGCGGTGACCCTGGACACCGAGGGCGCGGTGGTCGGCGGCGCCGAGGGCGAGCCCCGGCGCAGCCACAGCACCCCGGTCCCGGCCAGTCACGCGGTGGGCGCCGGGGACGCGTACCTGGCGGCCATGACGCTGGCGCTCGCCGCCGACGCGGGCCTGCCCACCGCCGCCCAGCTCGCCCAGCTCGCCGCCACCATCACTGTGGCCGACACCGGCACCTGCGTGTGCCGCCGGCAGGACCTGCTGGCCGCGCTCGGCACCGGCGCGGACGAGGGCGGGCACCCCGCGCTGGTCGGCGCCGACGAGCTGGCCGCCCTGGTGGACGAGCACCGGCAGGCCGGGCGGTCGGTGGTGTTCACGAACGGCTGCTTCGACGTGCTGCACCCGGGGCACGTCCGCTACCTGACCCAGGCCCGCGCGCTCGGCGACCTGCTCATCGTGGCGGTCAACTCGGACGGCAGCGTACGGCGGCTCAAGGGCCCGGACCGGCCCGTCAACCCGGTCGAGGACCGGATCGCCCTGCTGGCGGCGCTGGCCTGCGTCGACCACGTGGTGGTCTTCGAGGAGGACTCGCCGGCCCGGCTGATCGAGGCGGTCCGGCCCGACGTCTACGTCAAGGGCGGCGACTACCCGCCGGAGATGGTGCCGGAGGCGCCGCTGGTACGGCGGCTGGGCGGGCAGGTGCGCACGCTCGGGTACGTACCGGACCGCTCCACCTCGGCGATCATCGACCGGATCCGCGCCCACCCGGTCGGCGACACGGTCGGCGACACCGTCGGCGAGGGCAGGCCGGCGTGACCCGTCCGCTCGACCCGGGAACACCCGGACGGTTCCGGCACCCCCGGCGGCTCGACGTGCTGATCCCCACCCGCAACCGGCCCGCCGAACTGGCGGTCACGCTGTCCGGGCTGGCCGCCCAGGAGGGCGTACCCGGGTTCGGGGTGGTGGTCAGCGACCAGTCCGACGGCGATCCCGCGTACGCCCACCCGGCCGCCGCCACGATGGTGCGGGCGCTGCGGCACCGGGGGCATCCGGTGCTGCTGACCCGGCGGCTGCCCCGTCGCGGCCTGGCCGAGCACCGGTCGTACCTGCTGGCCCAGTCGGCGGCCGACGCGGTGCTCTGCCTCGACGACGACGTGTGGCTGGAGCCGGGCGCGCTGTCCCGCCTGGTCACCGCGCTCGACGAGTTGGGCTGCGGGTTCGTCGGCAACGCGGTGCACGGCCTCTCCTACGCCGACGACGTCCGCCCGGAGACGCACCAGCACTACGAGGAGTGGACCGGGCCACCGGTGCCGGAACGCATCCAGCCCGGCACGCCGGAGTGGCACCGGGCGTCCATCCACCCGGCGGCGAACCTGCTGCACGTCACCGAGAAGCTCGACCTGGCGGCGGACGAGTGGCGGGCGTACAAGATCTCCTGGATCGGCGGGTGCGTACTCTACGACCGGGCCAAGCTCGTCGAGGCCGGCGGCTTCGACTTCTGGGAGCGGCTGCCCGAGCGGCACCAGGGCGAGGACGTCGCCGCGCAGCTCGCGGTGCTGGAGCGCCACGGCGGCGCCGGGGTGCTGCCCAGCGGGGCCTATCACCTGGAGTCGCCGACCACAGTCACCGAACGCGACGTGGAGGCGTGGGAGGTCGTGCTCAGCGAGTCGCCCGCGGAGGTGTGAGCAGCTCGCGGGCCGCCTCGACCACCTCGGCGACTGGTACGTCGGCCACGAACGACACCCGGTGCGGGCACTCGCCGTCGCCCGGCCGGTGCGGGTAGATCCCGGGTGTGCAGTCGACGCCGCAGACCGGGCAGTGGGTGGTCCAGGCGGCGATCGGGCGGTGCCGCCCGCGCAACGGCGACGCCCCGTTGATCAGGTTGCCGACCCAGAAGACACCCACTGTCGGCGCTCCCACGGCGGCGGCCAGGTGCAGCGGGCCGGTGTCGTTGGAGACCACGAGCGCGCAGTCCGCGTACGCGGCGGCGAGCGCGCCCAGGCTGAGCGTGCCGACCTGGGGACGCACCGGCACCCCGGCCGCCGCCACCACCGCGTCGACCGTCTCCTGCTCGGCCGGGGTGCCGGTGACCAGCACCTCGTACCCGTCTCCGGTCAGCTCGCGGGCGACCTCGGCGAAGCGTTCCGGCGGCCAGCGTCGCCGCGTGTCGGTGGCGCCCGGGTGCAGCGCGACCCGCGGCCGGGTGGGTTCGCCGAGCACGGCGGCGGCCTCCGCCCGGTCGGCGGCGGTGACCGCGAGCGACGGGGTGATCGTGGTGGCGGGCGCGCCGACCAGGGCGACCACCTCCAGGTAGCGGATCACCTCGTGCTGGTAGTAGACGTAGCGCAGCCACCGGTCCAGCGGCGGCGCGCCCTCGGCCCGCAGGCCGGCGGTGACCCGGGCGCCCAGCCCGGCCACGAACGGGTTCGAGTTGCCGCCGCCGCCGTGCACCTGCAACGCCAGGTCGAACCGTTCGGCGCGGGCGGCGGCCAGGAACGCCGGGACGTCACCCGGCGACTCGCCGGGCCCCGGGTCGCGGATGCCGGGCGCCGCCGGCACCACCAGCACCCGGTCCACCGGGCCGGGCCGGTCGCGCCAGAGCGCCGCGTGCCACGGCGCGCCGAGCAGCACGATCTCGGCCGACGGGTACGCGGACCGCAGCGCGTCCAGCGCGGGCAGCACGAAGATGAAGTCACCGAGCGCGTTGGCGCGCAGCACGGCGATCCGTTCGACGTCAGGGACGCGCTCGCCCACCGGCCCGAGCGCCGACGGCTCCAGGTCGCGACGCGGCGAGCGGGAGTCAGGCGGGCTGGTCACGCGGCCCCTACGGCCTGTCGATCTCGTCGAGCGCGGTGTCCGGGTGGTGCAGCTCCCGGTCCGCGGCCGGGTCGGCGGGCATCGGCGTACGGTCGGCTCCCGGTCGCGGGCCGGTCCGGCCGACGGTGATGGTGCGCGGCGCGGGCCGGGTCGCCCGGGGCAGGCGGACCCGGAGCAGGCCGTGGTCCATCACCGCGTCGATCCGGTCCGGGTCCACGCGGGACGGCAGGTCCACGCGGTACTCGAAGCCCCGGGTGGTGAACCCGCCCGGGATGCCGTGGTCGGCGTTCACCTCGGCCTCCGACCGGGCGCGTACGCACAGCTCCCGGTCGTCCAGCTCGACGGCGACCTCCTCCGGCGCCACGCCGGGAAGCCGGACGACCACCTCCCAGCCGTCGGCCGTCTCGGCCAGATCCACGTCCTGGCTGCCGGAGCGTCCGCCGACCAGCCGACTCAGCTCGGAGCGCAGCGACTGGAGTTCGCCCATCGGATCCCAGCCCTGCTGGCGACCACGCCAGCCCCGTCCGCTGCCCTGTTCCGTCATCGCACGTCTCCGATCCGCTGTGTCGCCGAGGAGGGTCGCAGCGAGCTGGGCGCGTTGAGATCGTGCTCCGGGTCGACGCCGACACCGAGCCGGTCCACCAGTTCGCCACCGAGCCACGCGCTCACGCCGAGGATCGCCAGGGCGACCACCTCGATGGCGACGAGCGCGCCCCCGGCCGCCCGGGAGTCGGCGTTGAGCCGGACCGCCCAGACCGCGGCGAACAGCAGGATGACCGCCACGTTGGCGGCGGCGTGGGTGACACCGACCCGCTTGGCGCGGGTGCCGGCCGGCAGGGCGAGCAGGTCGAACGCCCCCGCCGCCGCGGCCAGCAGGCCGCCGATCAGACCGACGGTGATGTTCCAGTACGCGACCTCGGCCAGGAAGCCGGGCCCGCCCACGGTGTCCACCACGTCGAAGATCACCGCGGTCACGAAGAGCGCCACCGGGAACATCACGAGCATCGGATGCACGGGATGGCCGAGCACCTTGAGTCGGCTCTCCATCTCGGCCTCCATCCGTCGCGTCCGGACGCACGCTGCGAACCGGTCCCTACCCGCCGGCTCCGGGGGCAAACCCGGCGCTCGACGCGCTCTCCTAGGCTGACAGTGGCGGATCACGGCCCGTCGCGGGCCGGAACCGTCGTCGAGGTCAACGGACGGGGGAGGAAGACGTGACGACCCGGGAGATCACCAGCGAGGCCGAACTACGCGAGCTGATCGGCACACCGATGCCGCGAGCGGCCGCCAAGGACCGCCGTACGCTGCACGAACGCGACCGGGAGTGGCTCGCCGCCTCGCCGTTCTGCCTGATCGCCACCGCCGGCGCGGACGGCACCTGCGACGTCTCCCCCAAGGGTGACCCGCCCGGTTTCGCGCTGGTGCTCGACGACACCACGATCGCGATCCCGGAGCGGCCCGGCAACCGGCGGGCCGACGGCTACCGCAACATCCTGGCCAACCCGCACGTCGGGTTGATCTTCCTGATCCCCGGCCGCACCGACACGCTGCGGATCAACGGCCGGGCCCGGCTGATCTCCGACGCACCGTGGTTCGCCGACATGGAGGTGAAGGGCCACCGGCCGGTGCTCGCCGTCGAGGTCGCGATCGAGCAGATCTTCTACCACTGCGCGAAGGCGTTCCTGCGCTCCGAGCTGTGGCAGCCGGAGACCTGGCAACCGGACGTGCTGCCGACGCGGGCCCGGCTGATCAAGGAGGTGGAGGCCCCGGCGGAGAGCCTGGCCGACCTGGAACGCCACTACGGCCCGGCCTACCTGGAGACGCTCTACCGCTGACCCCGTCGCCGGCGGCCGGCACCGAGCGTTGCGCTCGCGTCAGCGCCCGGCGTTGCGCTTGCGTTTGCCCCGGCCGGTGTAGCCGCGACCGTCTCCGACCGGCGTCGGCGCCACCCGGCGCGGCCGGTCGCGGCGCGCCGCGTCGTGGCTCGCCCGGCCGGCGCGGTCGCCTGGTCGGGCGGCGCGCCGGATGCGGGACAGCGTCAGCACCACCCCGGCGCCCAGGGCGAACAGCCCGACCACGCCGAGTACGCCCTGCACCCGCCCGCGATGCCCGCTGAGCTGCCCGAAGTCGGTGACGAAGTCGTTCGGATCCGCCGGATTGACCCAGATCGGCACCGCGGTGCCCGCCGCCCGGCACACCTCGAAGCAGGGCACCTCCTGCGCGTGCGTCCGGCCGTTGACCACGTAGCTGAAGTACATGGTGGAACTCCGGCCGCCCCTCTCCGTCACCTGGTCGACGACCGTCGCCCGCGCGGGCGTACCCCGCTCGCGCAGCGTCACCCCCCAGTCGTCGAGCGCCATCTGGGTGTGGAACGGCAGCCAGAGCAGGGCGCCACCGGCGACCGCCAGCAGCACGTACGCGAGGCTGAGCCAGAGCGGCCGACGCATGATCACGCCGCCATCGTGGCCGGGCGCCGCAACCCCGGCGACCTACCCGGCCGGGGTGAAGCGCGCGGGCACGCCGACGTCGGACAGGGCACGGGCGAGGTGCGGCGCGGTCGTCTTCACGTACGCCGCGCCGATGTGCGAGCCACCCCGGTAGATGAGCACGTTGCCGAACACCACAGGGCACCTGTCGGTCGGGCAGACGGCGTCGAACAGGTCGATCATCTTGACCTTCGGCGCGCCCGCGACCGCCTGCCGCTGCATCCGGTAGGCCGGGTCCTGGTCGTGCTTCTCCCTGTCGAACGCGCAGGCGGACAGGCGCTTGCGGTTCTTGTCGGCGCACGCCACCGCCGCGCCCGGATGCGGGTTGTTGGCGAGGACGACGACCTTGGTCCCCACCGAGTCGAGCTTCTTCCACGAGGCCCGTACGCCGGACACCATCGCCGCGACGGTGGCGCGCTCACCCCCGCTGTCCAGGGCCGTCGACGCCGACTGCGACGTGACCACGTAGTCGGGGCGCTCCTGCACCAGGCGGTCCAGCAGCGCACGGTTCCACTCGATGCAGTCGGTGTACGGCTTGCCGGACCCATCGCCCTTGAGCACCTGGGCGCTGGTGAAGGCGCACCCCGCCTTCGCCATGATCAGCAGCTTCCAGTCGTTCTGGGCGGCGAGCACCTGGAACGCGGGCAGCCACTGGTCCATCTTCGAGTCGCCGACGAGCGCGACGGTGGTGGACCCGTTCGGAACGCCGTACGTGCAGGACAGCACCTCGGCGCCCTCGACCTGCTGGAAACACTTGTCCCGGTTGGTGTCCGGCACGTCCATGAAGCCCTGCCGGATCTGCAGCGGGTCCGGCGTGATCGCGTCGAACCGCTCCGGGACCGGGCCGATCGGCGCCGTGCCGGGCGCTGTCGACAGCAGCGCCGCGCCCGGGGCGTACCGGCCCTTGGTCGTGGTCGCGGCGGCGGCCCACGCGCCCATCAGCACCAGGACAAGACCGGCGCAGATGCCGGCGAGCGTGAAGTTGCCGCCCAGGCTCAACGCCAGACGCGGCGACGTGGAGATCTTCCGCGAGTACCGCAGCGGGTTCTCGACCAGCCGGAAGGTGAGCCAGGCCGGGATCACCGAGGCGAGCGCCACCACCAGGCCCTCGGTCACCGACAGGTCACCGAAGTGCGCGGCGGCCACCACGAGCATCGGCCAGTGCCACAGGTACAGCGAGTACGACAGGTCACCGATCCACTGGAACGGACGCATGCCGAGCACCAGCACCGGCCCTCGGGAGCCGGCCGCGGCACCGGCCGCGATCACCGCCGCCGCGCCGAGCGTGGGCAGCGCCGCCGCGTACCCCGGCCATGCGGTCTTCCCGCTGACCAGCAGCGCCGCCGCCACGATCGCGGCGAGGCCGAGCCACCCGAGAACGACAGCCACCGACCGGGGCATCCGCGCGGCGCGGACCGCCAGCAGCGCGACCGCCGCGCCGACCGCGAGCTCCCACAGCCGCGTGGTGGAGACGAAGAACGCGCGCTCGGGCGAGTTCGCCGTCTCGACGATCGACCAGACGAACGACGGCACCGCCAGCACCGCGAGACCGACCCACAGGACCGGCCGTACGTTCGCCCGCCGGAGCCTGCGCGCGGCGAGGATGGCCAGCACGATCAGCAGCGGCCAGAGGAGGTAGAACTGCTCCTCCACGGCGAGCGACCAGAAGTGCTGGACCGGCGACGGCGCGACGTCCTCGGCCAGGTAGTCGACCGCGCGGTCGGCGAACCGCCAGTTGACGACGTAGGTCGCCGCGGCGGCGATGTCGCCGCCGATGACCTGCCACTCACCCCGGGGTACGAACAGCCGGACCGCGACGGCGGTGGCCGCCAGCACCACAGTGGCCGCGGGCAGGATCCGCTTGGCCCGGCGCGCGTAGAAACCGGTGAGCGAGACCCGTCCGCTGCGCTCGATCTCCGAGATGAGCTGCCCGGTGATGAGGAAGCCGGAGATCACGAAGAAGACGTCGACGCCGACGAAGCCACCGGGGATGAACGGCAACCCGGCGTGGTAGAGCAGCACCAGCCCCACGGCGACAGCCCGGAGCCCGGCGACGTCTGCCCGGAACCGGCTCGGCGTCGCCTCCCTGCCCGGCTCGCGTCCGGTCGCCGTGCCGGCCGGTTCCTCGGCGGGCGAACCTTCCCGATCGGCAACTTTCGTCAACGGCGGGGAAGTCATCGCGATCCTCAAACTCTGCGGGCTGGGGGCGAGGGAACGATAGCGGCTGGTCACTCGGCGGGACAATCGCGCCGCGTCACCACCTCACCGGCGCGTGACCTCGAACCCGGATGCGGTTGAATCGGCTGCGTGGCGAAGACCCTGACGATCACCACCCGCAACGCGAGCTTCCAGCAGTGGCAGGCGCTGCTGACCAACCGCACCAAGCGGCAGCGTTCCGGGGAGTTCCTGGTCCAGGGGGTGCGCCCGATCACGGTGGCCCTGGAACAGGGCTGGGAGATCCGTGCCCTCCTCCACCCGGACCGGCAGCCCCTGTCCCGCTGGTGCCGCGACCTGCTCGACCGCTCCGACGCCAGGCGGGTGGCCCTCGCGCCGGAGCTGATGCGGGAACTGAGCGGCAAGGAGGAGGAGTCACCCGAACTGCTCGCAGTCGTGGCGCAGCCCGCTGACGACCTGGCCCGCATCCCGGTCGGGCCGGCCATGCTCGTGGTGGTCTTCGACCGCCCCAAGACCCCGGGCAACATCGGCACGCTGATCCGCTCCGCTGACGCCTTCGGCGCCTCCGGCGTGATCATCACGGGCCACGCCGCCGACCCGTACGACCCGAAGGCGGTCCGGGCCACCACCGGGTCGCTGTTCGCCCTACCCGTGGTGCGCGTCCCCAGTCACCGCGACGTCCTGGACTGGGTCGCCGCGGTGCGCGCGGACGGACTTCCGCAGGTCCAGATCATCGGTACGGACGAGCACGGGGACGTGGACGTCGCCGAGCACGACCTGACCGGCCCCACTCTCCTGCTCATCGGCAACGAGACGCACGGGCTCAGCAAGGGCTGGCAGGAGGCCAGCGACCGGATGGTGCGCATCCCGATCGTGGGGGCGGCGAGTTCCCTGAACGCGGCGGCGGCCGGGACCGTGGCGCTGTACGAGGCGGCCCGGCAGCGCGCCGAGCGCCGGTAGCGGTTGCGCCGCCACCGGACGCCCGACGCTCCCCTGTCCGTCGGCGTTCTCCCCTACCCGGACGGGCGGGTGGACGCCCGCCCCGCGACCGCCTGCCGGTGGGCCGCACTGCCCTCCCGATAGAACAGGTAGCCGCCGTGGTGCAGGACGTCGCCGTCGAACCGGCCGTCGGCGGTGAACCCGCTGTCGTCCCAGTAGTCGATGTGCTCGCCGGTCACCTCGTACCGGCCGGTGTAGGCGCTCGCCCGGTCGCCGCGCGCCTCGTCGTACCGGCCGTCGGGCAACAACTCCTGCCGGATGTGGCCGTCGGCGGTGACCCACATCCCGACGTACCCATGAAGGGCCTCGGAGACCGAGGGCCGCGCCGGCGTCGCGGACGGGGCGGCCTGCGGTACGGGCGGTGTCTCCGTGCCGCAGGCGGTGAGCGCCGCCGTCAGGAGGACGGTGGCGGCCTTGCGGTGGCTGGTGCCGGACATCTGTGTGGATTCCATGAGTCCACGGTGCGGAGTACGGCCGGTCGCAACCAGGGTGCGTCACACCCCGGCTGAGCCTCCTGGCGGCCGACCGCCCGCGGTTATGTTGGGGTGGTGGACGGCAGCAATCCGCTCGGCGAGTTCCTGCGCGCCCGGCGTGAGACGACCAGCCCGGCGGAGGCCGGCATCGTCTCCTCGGGCCGGCGCCGGACGCCGGGTCTGCGGCGCGAGGAGGTCGCCCAGCTGTCCGGGGTCAGCGCCGACTACTACGCCCGCCTGGAGCAGGGGCGGGAACAGCACCCGTCGGAACAGATGCTGAACGCCCTGGCCCGCACCCTCGGACTCGACGCCGAGGAGGCGGCGCACCTGCACCTGCTGGCCAGGAGCGGCCGCAAGCCCGCCCGCAGGGGTACGCGGGAGACCGTCCGGCCGAGCCTGCTGCGCCTGATGGACGGCTGGCTGCACACACCCGCGCTGATCGTCGACCGCAGGATGGACGTGCTGGCCGCCAACCGGCTCGGACGCGCCCTGTTCGCCAAGCTGTTCGAGGCCGATGAGCCCAACCTCGTCCGGTTCGTCTTCCTCGACTCGGCGGCCCGTTCCTTCTATCCCCACTGGGACCGGGTCGCGCAGTCCAGCCTGGGCGCGCTGCGGGCCGCCGCAGCCGACATGCTCGACGACGCGCGGCTCACCGAACTGGTCGGGGAACTCTCGCTGAAGAGTCCGGAGTTCCGCCGGCTGTGGGCCCGCCACGACGTACGGGGAAAGACGCACGAGGCGAAGCTGTTCCACCATCACGACGTCGGCGAGCTGACCCTCACGTACGACTCCTTGACCGTCGCCGGGGCGACGGGCCAGCAGCTGGTCGTCTACCAGGCCGAGCCCGGCAGCCGGTCGGCGCAGGCGCTGGCGCTGCTGGGCACGGTGGCCGCCGACCTGCCCGCTCCGGGCAGAAGAACTCGGGCGGCCTCGTAACGGCGTCTACAGCCGACACGCTAGCGATGATCCCGACTGTTCTCCTGATGGGATTTTCCAGCGACGCTAGGACGATCATCCGATGCGACAGGAGCATCCGCAGCGCGTACCCGACCGCACCGACCGGCCCGGTGTCGAGGGCAGGTGGGCGGTCGCCCGCTGGCGGCGCGCCCTTGCGGTTCTCGCGCCGCTGGTCGCAGCGGTGCTCGGCGCCGCGATGGCCACGCAGTGGGAGGTCGGCGGCGGCCGAGCCGTCAGCTCTCTCCCCGCTCCGGCGCGATGGATGGCCGAGAACCTGCCGTTGTTCGACGGTGGGGAGCCGGCCTGGATCTGGCGTGGTCCCTTCTTCGTGTCGATGCTGCTGACGCTGCCGCTCGTCTGGACGGTGACGGGCCACGCCACCGCGACGCCTCGGCGCCTCACGAGATACGGGCTCCTCGCCGCGGCCATCGCGATCGGCCTGGAATACAACAGCCCCGGATACGGGTGGATGTTCGACCTCGTGGCCCTGCTGACGGCGCTGGCGGGCACCGTCTGGTGCGGGCTGCAGGGGCTGCGTCGCGGTGTGCTGCCACGCCGCGTCGCGTGGGCGCTCATCGCGGCACTGCCGTTGACGCCACCGGCCGGCTTCCTCACGTTCTGGTACCTGCCGCCTGGCCTGACCATGGGCGTACTGCTGGCCTGGGCGGCTGCCGCCGGCTGGCCCCGCCGGCCTGGTGTCCGGACGACGGCGTGAAAGGGGCTTGCCGATTGATCCGGCCGGTCGAAGCAGCCGCGGCGCGGACGATTTACGGACCGGCACCCGTCGGCGGAGGGGCGATCGCCCTCGGGGAAACGGCGAAGCCCAGGTCGATGACCTGGGCTTCGGTACCGAGCCGCCTGACGGAATCGAACCGTCGACCTACGCATTACGAGTGCGTCGCTCTAGCCGACTGAGCTAAGGCGGCAACGACCGCCAAGTGTACGGCACGCCCGACCGGAAGCCGAACCGGATCCCCCGACTCCGAAGCCGGACACTCGACCAGATCCGCCCCGGTACGGGAGAGACTTCGCGCCCGGTCCGGACTACCCTGCGGCGGGTGACCGACGAACCGCCGCGACCACCGGCTCCCGAGGCGCGTCCCGGCGAGCGTGCCACCCGCCGCCCCCGCAGCATCGACCCCCGGGAGCTGGGTTTCACCCCCCGCCGGCCGGTGCCCTGGCTCGCGCCACTGCTCCTGATCAGCACCGGCCTGCGTACGTTGCTGGCCATGCTGTTCGGGGCGTACCTGGACAAGCGCGAGTTGCAGAACGCGTTCAGCGACGGCACGTTCCGGCAGGTCGGGCCGGACGGTGGGCTCTGGCTCGACTACGTGGCCGACCTGGGTGACGGCTTCGACGCCACGTACTCGGTGGCGTACCTGCTCGCCCAGCCGGAGCTGACAGTGGACGGGCACACCCTTCCCCGCGCGCAGACGCTGGTGATGGGCGGCGACCAGGTCTATCCGGCGGCGGGCTACGAGGCGTACGAGGACCGGTGCAAGGGTCCGTACCAGGCGGCGCTGCCTGTTGCCCCGCCGGAGCAGCCGAAGCTGTTCGCGGTGCCCGGCAACCACGACTGGTACGACGGCCTGACCGCGTTCCTGCGCCTGTTCGTGCGTACCCGGGACCGGCACTTCGGCGGCTGGGGCACCGGCCAGTCCCGCTCGTACTTCGCCGTCGAGCTGCCGGCCGGCTGGTGGCTGCTCGGCCTCGACGACCAGTCCGGGTCGTACCTGGACGACCCGCAGCTCACCTACTTCGACGAGGTGGCCCGCAAGCTCACCCCGGAATCCAAGGTGATCCTGGCGGTGCCGGCGCCGACGTGGGTCAAGGCCGTCGACCACCCCAACGCGTACGACTCGATCGACTACTTCATCCGTACCCTCGTCGCGCCGACCGGGGCGCAGGTACGGGTGCTGGTCTCCGGCGACCTGCACCACTACGCCCGCTATGCCGGGACGGACCGGCAGCTCATCACGTGCGGCGGCGGCGGCGCCTACCTCTACCCCACGCACCGGCTGCCGGAGAAGCTGGAGGTGCCGCCGCGTGACACGCTGACCCGGCGGGCCAGCAACACCCGGGAGTACGACCTGGCTGCGCGCTATCCGGACAAGGCGCGCTCCCGCCGGTACGGCTGGGGGATCTTCGCCCGGCTGCCGTTCCGCAACCCGGGCTTCACGACGCTGCTCGGCACGCTGCACACGCTGCTGATGCTGGCCATGGCCGGGGTGGCGGTGCAGCAGGTGGGCACCACCGAGCAGCGGCTGTTCAGCGTGCCGCTGGCGATCATGCT
This sequence comes from Micromonospora sp. CNZ296, assembly GCF_007827635.1. NCBI lineage: Bacteria > Bacillati > Actinomycetota > Actinomycetes > Micromonosporales > Micromonosporaceae > Micromonospora > Micromonospora sp. CNZ296. Next base: position 51,362 of record NZ_VISW01000020.1, on the reverse strand, counting down.
GGTGGTGGCGATGATGGGCGCGGTGTTCTTCGCCAAGCCGCCCACGGCGGGCGGGAAACGGCACGCCCGGCACTGGATCCTCGGGGTGGCGCACGGGCTGGCCCAGGTGGCGCTCGCCGCCGGGGGCACGTGGGTCTGGTTGCAGCTGCCGTTCTACGACTGGCCGTGGCCGCTGCCGGCGGTCGCCGCGGTGGTGCTCTACGGGCCGCTGAGCGGGCTGGTCGCCAGCCAGCTCGTGGCGCTCTACCTGCTGGTGGCGGGCGCGTTCGGGGTAAACCTGAACGAGTTGTTCGCGGCGCAGGGCATCGAGGACTCGAAGGCGTTCCTGCGGTTCCGGATCGACCCGGACGGCACGCTGACGATCTACCCGATCGCCGTCGACAAGGTGTCGCACGACTGGCAGTTGAACCCCGACCAGTCCCCCACCGCCCCCTGGCTGACCCCGAAGACCCCGCTGACCCCCCGCCTGGCCGAACCCCCCATCGTCATCCGCTGACCCCACCCGGCACACACCGGGCCCCACCCCGTCGATCATGAAGTTGACGGCGAATTCGATCACCATTTCGACCGCTAACTTCATGATCAACGGGGAAACGGTGGGGAGGGGGGACGGTCAGGGCTGGGGGTAGTGCTGGTCGTGGGCCTGCCTCGGGCCGCACACCGACGCGCGGGAGCACATCGAGCGGGAGCCGTCGGCGTCCAGCCGGACCGTGACCGCGTCCCGCGGGACACTGTGGCCGACCACCTTGCCCTCGCCCTGCGGAGTGGACACCCGGCTGCCGACCGCCGGGGCCGACTCCTGGAACTTCTGGTACAGCGGGTGCTCGTACTTCAGGCAGCACATCAGCCGCCCGCACGCCCCGGAGATGCGCAGCGGGTTGAGCGGCAGGTCCTGGTCCTTCGCCATCCGGATGGTCACCGGCTCGAAGTCGGTGAGGAACGTGGCGCAGCACAGGTCGCGCCCGCATGAGCCGATGCCGCCCTGCACCCGGGCGGAGTCCCGGGCGGACAGCTGCCGGAGCTCGACCCGGCAGTGCAGCGTGGCGCCCAGGTCGCGGACAAGCGAGCGGAAGTCGACGCGGTGCGGCGCGGTGAAGTAGATGGTGGTGCGGTCACTGCCGTTCTCCGGCGTGGCCAGGACGTGGTCCACGGCGACCACCTTCATCGGCAGGCCGTGTTCGCGGATCAGCCGCTTGGCGGCGACCTTCGCCTCGGCCTTGCGCCGGCGCAGCATCTCGTCGCGGCGCAGGTCGTCGTCGCCGGCGATCCCTGCGAGTTTCGGGAAGCTGTCGGTGTCCTCGCTGACCCACTGCGCGGCCCACACGCACTCGGCCACCTCGGGCCCCTCGTCGGTGGGCACCAGCACCCGGTCGCCCACCTGCGGGCGCAGCTCGCCCGGGTCGAGGTAGTAGAGGCGCCCGTACCGGTTGAAGCTGACCGCGCAGAGCATGCCCATACGCCACACCCTACGCGGACCGACGCCCGCCGCACGGCGCACCTGTCGCCGCCCGGTCACCCACCGCAGCGATCATCGACCTCGACCCGGCCGAACCGGCCCCATCGCCTCGCCCGGACGGCTGAATCTCCGGCGGGCCCCTGACAAACACCGCCCGGGCGCGTTGAGTGAAGGCATACCTGCGGGGGGTGCAGGGGAAGGCCACGGCGCCGCCGCCGTCACCCGGCCACGGCCGGTCCGGTGCGCGGCGCCGTGGACCGTCAGTAGCCGATCCGGGTGGTGCCGCCGTAGCGCGGAGCGGTGGTGGCGCGGTCCCGCCACGGCGTCTCGGCCAGGCTCGGCCCCCACTGGCGCAGCAGCGTCTCCGCGCCGTCGTAGGCCACCCCGAGCACACCCAGGACCCTCGTGGCGATCTCGGCCGCCGCCGACGCCCCGGCCCGTCCGGCCTCGGCGCCGGGCCGCGTCGCCGCGTGCACCGCGACCGCCTCGGCCGAGCCCAGCACCTCGGCCAGCGCCCGGGCCAGCGCCGCCCGGCTGCCCTCCACCCAGCCGGCCAGCGCGTCGGCGTAGCCCGCTGTCGACTCCAGCCGCCCCACCAGGCTGTCCGGCCCCTCGTCCAGGTGCCGCATCAGGGCGGCACGTGCCTCGTCGTACGCCGACGCGGCAGCGCCGGACCAGGCGACCTGGTCGGCCAGCAGGGCGCAGGTGTCGTCGTACCCCCGGACGAGCCGGCGCACCGCGTGGCCGGCGCCGGTCAGCGGCGCGGGATGCAGGTCGAGGAACTCGCGCACGGCCGCGCCGGGAAGCACCTGCATGCGGCGCAGCAGCGGCCAGAGCCGGTGCCCCTCGGGCGCGCCGGCGGCCAGCAGCGTGTCGACCCGGCCGAGCAGGTCGAGCCCCGGCTCGGCGAGGCGGTCGAGCGCGTCCATCAGGCCTCCCGGGCCAGCCGCCGGGCGACCGCGTCGTCGGCGGCGGCGTAACGGTCGGCGGCACTGCGCAGCGCCGCCGCGGCGGCGGCCAGCCGGACGGCGGCGGCCTGCGCCTCGCGTGCCCGGTCGGCGGTGGCCACTGTCCACTGGCGGTGCAGCGCGCGGCCCACCTCGCCGGGGCGGCCGGCGGCGTGCGCGCCGAACGCGGGATGCGGCGGGTCGGTGGCGGTCACCGTGCGGGACAGGGTGGCGAGGGTCGCGCCGGCCTCGTCGAGACGGGCGGCCAGGGCACGCAGCGTCTCCATGTCAGGCCCCCGCCAGCGGCCGGTACGCCGCGAACGTCTCGTTGTGCAGCTTCTCCCGCGCCCACTGGGCCGCGTCGGCGGCGGCCGTCACAGCGGCCTGCACCGAACCGGCCACGTCGCGCGGGCTGCGGTGGTGCAGCGGGCCGAGGAAACGCACGTCGGTGATGCGCCCGCCGGCGGTCACCACCACCTCGACGAGCCCGTCGGGTGAGCGGACGGTGACCTCGACCGTCGCGACCGCCTGGTCGAACTCGGCCTGCAGGTTCTCGATCCGGCGGTAGCGCCGCACCGCCTCCTCGATCCAGGCCTCGTCGATCTCGCCCCGCGGCATCGGCGGACTCCTCCCGGCCGGTCGGCCCGACCCTCACTGAGCGTGCCGCCTCGGTCACCGCGGCATCACCGGACCGTACCGCACGCCAATCGCGCGTGTCGATGCCCTGTGGACAGTGCGGAAAGTGCCCGGCTCAGCCGCGCCAGAGGGCCAGCATCATCGCCTCCACCGCGATCCGCGGCTTGACGTTGGCCTCGATCGCCGCGCGGCACTCCAGCACCGCCTCCAGGCGGCGCAGCGAGCCCTCGGCGTGCCACTTCTGCGCACCCGCACCGGCGAGCGACGCCGTGTCGGTGTGCACCGGGGCGACCGGCGCCCGCCACGCCATGGTGAGCGCGTCCCGGTAGAACCCGGCCAGGTCGACCAGGGCCCGGTCGAGCGCGTCCCGCTGGGCACGGGTGGCCCGCGACTTCTGCCGCTTCTCCAGATCCTTGAGCTGGCCGGCCGCCCCGCGCATGGCACCAGCCGCGCCCCGGCCGGTGCCGCCCGCGCCGAGCGCGGTCTGCAACGCCGTACGCTCCGCCTCGTCGATCTCCGCGACGGACGCGGCGGCCTCCGCCTCGGCGGCCTCGATCAGCGCCGAGGCCGCGTCGAACGCCGCGCCCACACCGGTCAGCCGACGCGGTACGGCGAGCACCGCGTCACGCCGCTGCCGGGCCTCCGGGTCGCGGGCCAGCCGCCGGGCCCGGCCCACGTGCCCCTGCGCCGCCGCGGCGGCCCACTCGGCCACGTCCGGCGCGACGCCGTCGCGGCGGACCAGCACCTCGGCCACCGCTGCCGGCGGCGGCTGCCGCAGGGGTACGACGCGGCAGCGCGACCGGATGGTCACGGAGATGTCGTCCGGGTGGGTGGACGGGGCGCAGAGCAGGAAGACGGTACGCGGCGGCGGCTCCTCGATCGCCTTGAGCAGCGCGTTGCCGGCGGCCTCGGTGAGCCGGTCGGCGTCCTCGATGATCACGATCTGCCACCGGCCGCCGGACGGCGCACTGGCCGCCCGCAGCACCAGCGCGCGCATCTCGCCGACGCCGATGGACAGGCCCTCGGGCACCACGAGGCGGACGTCCGCGTGGGTGCCGGCGAGCGTGGTGTGGCAGCCGGGGCAGGTGCCGCACCCGGTGCCGTGCACGCACTCCAGCGCGGCGGCGAACGCGCGGGCGGCCACCGAGCGGCCCGATCCGGGCGGCCCGGTGAAGATCCAGGCGTGGGTCATGCCGCCGCCCGGGTCGGCCGGCGCAGCCGGGCCCGGGTCGCCGTCGTGCTCCTCGGCGAGCGCGTCGAGGTCGTCGTGCCCGCCCGCGGGGGACGTCACCGGCGCGCGCAGCAGGGCGGCGGCCGAGGCGGCGGCCCGCCGCAGCATGGCCACCGCCTCGTCCTGCCCGACCAGATCGCCGAAGACGTCGGTCATCGTCGGGGTTGCTCCATCGTCACCAGCTCCGCGTCGGATAACTCGGGCTGGACCGAGGTGTCCGGGCCCTGCGCCGGACGGGGGTGCACGATGCCGGCCGGGTCGGCCAGCAGCTCGCCCACCCGGCGGGCGACCGCGTCGGCGGTCTCGTCGATCGGGCGGGACGCGTCGAGCACCAGGTAGCGCTTCGGGTCACCGGCGGCGAGGTCGAGGAAGGCGTACCGGACCCGCTCGTGGAACGTCAGCGACTCGGCCTCCAGCCGGTCGGTGCCCTCGGCGCGGTCCTCGACCCGGCTCAGGCCGGTACGCGGCTCGACGTCGAGCAGCACCACCAGGTCGGGCTTGAGGCCGCCGGTGGCCCAGGAGGAGAGCCAGGACACCTCGTCCACCGGCAGCGTCCGGCCGGCGCCCTGGTAGGCGAGCGACGAGTCGACGTACCGGTCGCTGATCACCACAGCGCCGCGCACGAGCGCCGGGCGGACGACGGTGGCCACGTGGTGCGCCCGGTCGGCGGCGTAGAGCAGCGCCTCGGCGCGCGGCGACGGCGCCTCGCCGGGCGTGGTGCCGAGCACCAGGGAGCGGATCCGTTCGCCGACCGGTGTGGCGCCCGGCTCGCGGGTGACCACCACGTCGCGGCCCTGCGCGCGCAGCCGCTCGGCCAGCTCGGCGAGCTGGGTGGACTTGCCGGCCCCCTCGCCGCCCTCGAAGACCACGAACAGGCCGCTGGAGACGAACGGCTCGGCCGGCATCAGCGGGCGGCCCCGGATCGAGCCCCACAGGTCGGCGAGGACCGGTACACCCTTCTTGTCGTCCATCTGGCCGAACGCGCTGATGCCCGCGATGATGCCGGCCGCGCCGGCGGCGAGCAGCAGCAGGCGGGTGGAGGAGATGGAGATGCCCAGGTCGGCGATGGTGAGCTGGCGGGAGCCGCCGACGCCGACCAGGAGGCTGCTGAGCGCGATGGCCAGGATCAGCACCAGCCGGGTGCCGATCTGCACCACCGCGAAGACCCGGCCGCGCACCTCGTCGGCCACCTCGCCGCCGAGCAGCGTGGTGCCGGCCAGGAACGCCATGCCCGCGCCCGCGCCGACCAGGATCGCGCCGAGGATGGCCATGGACAGGTGGATGGCGAACGCGAGCACCAGCACGGAGGCGCTGGCGAGCACGATGCTCATGCCGAACCAGCGGCGGCGGGACATGTCCCGCACGATCATCGGCCCGAGGCCGATACCGAGCGCCAGGCCGACGAAGATCGCGCCGAACAGCAGCGAGAACGCGGCGTCACCGGCGCCGAGCGAGTTGGCGAAGAACTTGGCCGTGCCGACCACGATGCCGCCGCCGGCGAACGCGCCGAAGATGCCCAGCACGAGGCCGCGGACGAGCGGGGTCTGGCCGATGTATTTCCAGCCCTCGGAGAACTGCCGGAACATGCTCTGCTCGGAGCGCTCCGCCTCGCCGCGCTGGGCGTGACTGATCTCCTTGATCCCGAACGCCACCACGAGCGCGGTGGCCAGCCGGGAGAAGGCGTTGAACCAGAGCGCGAGCTGGGCCGGTTCGGCCCAGCCGGGCAGGTCGCCGCCGACCGCGCCGCGGACGCCGCGGTCCAGCACGGCGAGCGCGACGGCCGCGGCCACCGGCGTGAGGCCGTACGTGGTGATCAGCGTGAGCTGGTTCGCCGCCTCCAGCCGGGTACGCGGGATGAGGTTGGGGACCGCCGCCTCCTTGGCCGGGATCCACATCAACGTGATCGACTCGATCAGGAAGGTGGCGATCAGCGCCCAGCCGACCACCAGCCCGCCCGCGGCGCCGGTGAGCGCGTACAGCGGGATCGAGGCGAACAGCACGAAGCGCAGCAGGTCGCAGATGACCATGGTCCACCGGCGGTCGAACCGGTCGGCGAACACACCGGCCACCGGGCCGAGCACCAGCGCCGGGAGCAGCCGGATCGCGGTCACACCACCGAACGCGGCACCCTGGGCGGTGCTGCCGGAGACCTGGGACGCGGCGAACAGCGCGGTGGCGAGCAGGCCGAGCCAGTCGCCGAACGAGGCGGCGCTGAGCACGATCCACAGCCTGCGGAACGGCCGGATGCGCAGCACCGAGCGGATGGCGGCGACGCCGGAGTGGTCGGCGGCTGTCCCGGGCGACGACACGCCGGGCGACTCGCCGTTGTTCTGGCTTTCGATGGCCGTACCTCCACGTGCCGGCCCAGGTCTGGGCATCCCCGGTGGAACACTCTAGTCGCGCAGGAAGGGTCGTCCCCCGCGACATTCACCTGCTCGCCGAGCCTAGGCCGCCGGGACCACCGCCCGCAGCCCGGACAGACGCGAGGGTATTTCGCATTGCCGTCCAGACAGTTAGCGTGCAGACGTGGCCATCGACCGTGACAAAACTCGCGATCGTCTCGACCGGGCGACCGCTCACCTCGACCCGCCGTACGCGGTGGTCGACCTCACCGCGTTCGACGCCAACGCCGAGGCGCTCGCCGGCCGGTCCGGCGGCAAGCCCCTGCGCGTGGCGAGCAAGTCGGTACGCGTCCGCGAGCTGCTGACCCGGGCGCTCAAGCGGCCCGGATGGCACGGCGTGATGGCCTTCACGCTGCCCGAGGCGCTGTGGCTGGTCCGCTCCGGGGTCAGCGACGACGTGCTCGTGGCGTACCCGACGGCCCACCGGGGCGGCCTCGCCGAACTGGCCGCCGACCCGGCGCTCGCCGACGCGGTGACCTTGATGATCGACGACACCGCACAGCTCGACCTGATCGACCGGGTGTTCCCGCCCGCACGCCGCCCCGCGCTGCGGATCTGCCTCGACCTGGACGCCTCCTGGCGCCCGCTGGGCGGCCGGGTGCACGTCGGCGTGCGCCGCTCCCCGGTGCACAGCGCCACGGCGGCCGGCGCGCTCGCCGCCGCCGTCGCCGGGCGGCCGGGCTTCCGTCTGGTCGGCCTGATGTCGTACGAGGCACAGATCGCCGGCCTCGGCGACGCGCCGCCCGGACAGGCGATGCTCGGCTCGGCGATCCGGGTCGCGCAGCGCGGCTCGTACCGGGAACTGCTGGCACGCCGCTCGGCCGCGGTCGGTGCGGTACGCGAGCACGCCGACCTGGAGTTCGTCAACGGCGGCGGCACCGGCAGCGTGGCCGCCACCAGCGCGGACCCCGCCGTCACCGAGGTCACCGCGGGCTCCGGCCTGTACGGGCCGACGCTGTTCGACGCGTACCGTGCCTGGCAGCCGACCCCGGCGGCGTTCTTCGCCTGCGCGGTGGTCCGCCGCCCGGCGCCCGGGCTGGCGACGGTGCTCGGCGGCGGCTGGATCGCCTCCGGCCCGGCGGCGGACAGTCGGCTGCCGCGGCCGTGGCTGCCGGACGGGTTGAAGCTGCTCGGCGCGGAGGGCGCCGGCGAGGTGCAGACCCCGCTGGCCGGAAAGGCCGCCGACGGCCTGCGCGTCGGCGACCGGGTGTGGTTCCGCCACGCCAAGGCGGGCGAGCTGTGCGAGCACGTCAACGAGGTGCACCTGGTCGAGGGCGACGCGGTGGTCGCCACCGTGCCGACCTACCGGGGCGAGGGGCACGCCTTCCTCTGAGCCGCCCCGCGGCTCTGCCCCACCGCGTGACGACGGCGGGCCCCGGCGCACTCTCAGAACCCGCCGTTCAACGTGCCGCTCAACCCTGGTGGACGGCCTCCGTGGGGGCGTTCACCTGCCGGTGCAGGTACTCCCGGATGAGCGCCTTCGCCTCGACCAGCACCCGCTCGTCGCCGTCGGTGCGGCGACGGAAGGCCAGCTTGATCAGGGCATCAGCGGCCTCCACCGCGACCTCCAGGTGGAACCGCAGGTCGGGCACCCCGGCCAGGCCGAAACGCTCGGTGAGTACGCGGGCGAGCTGCTCCGCGATGACTCCGTTGTTGTCCCGCTGGTCGTCCAGCAGGTGCAGGTCGACCACGTCGCCGAAGTGCAGGGTACGGAAGCCGGGAACGGTGCGGTGCATCGAGATGTACTCGTCGATCGCCGCGTCGACGCCGTCCCACCAGTGGGTCAGGTCGTCCGAGGAGAACCGCTCGTCGAGCCGCTGGAGGTAGGACTCCATGGTGCGCAGGGTCAGCGCCTGCACGATCGCCCGTTTGTCCGGAAAGAACTGGTAGACCGACCCGATCGCCACCTCGGCACGCTCGGCGAGCAGGGTCGTGGTCAGCCCTTCGTACCCCACCTCGTCGACGAGCTCGGCGCAGGCGTCCAGCATCCGCTGGACCCGCGCGACACTTCGACCCTGCACCGGTACCCGACGCAGCGGCCCGGTCGTGGCGGCTGGTGTGGACACTCGGCGCCACCCCCCTTCGACGGATGAACATATCTGCACGTCACGAGTCTGTGACTACCGGTACAACGAGCCGGGCTCGATTGCGGTATTTACCAGGCACAACGTTCCTGATATGAATTCAGTTCATATTCATGTCGAGGAGTGGCCGCGATGACCGGTACCACCGCCACCTGGTCCAACTGGGCCGGCAACCAGCACAGCACCGCGCTCCTCACCGTGCGCCCGCATAGCGTCTCCGACGTGGCCGAGGCGGTGCGCCAGGCCGCCGCGGCGGGCCGGACCGTCCGGGCCACCGGCAGCGGCCACTCCTTCACCGCCACCGCCGTCGCCGACGGGCACCGGATCGACCTCGCCGCGCTGGAGACGGACGTCACAGTCGATGTGGCGCGCCGCCTGGTCACCGTACCGGCCGGGATGACGTTGCACACGCTCAACGAACTGCTCGCCGGGCACGGCCTCGCCATGCCGAACCTGGGCGACATCGACGCCCAGACCATCGCCGGTGCGCTGTCGACAGGCACCCACGGCACCGGGGCGAAACTGGGCTGCCTGTCCACCTTCGTGGTCGGGCTGACGCTCGTCACCGGCACCGGCGAGGTGCTGCGCTGCTCGGCCGAGGAGAACCGCGACGTATTCGACGCCGCCCGGGTCGGGCTCGGCGCGGTCGGCGTGCTGGTCGAGGTCACGCTGCGCTGCGTGGACGCCTTCGTGCTGCGCGCGCACGAACGCCCGGCCCCGCTCGCCGAGGTACTCGACGACCTGCCCGGCCTGTACGACGCGCACGACCACGCCGAGTTCTACTGGTTCCCGTACACCGACCGGGTGCAGGTCAAGACAAACGACCGGGTACCCGCCGACGACCGGCCGCTGCCACGCTGGCGCGGCTGGCTGGACGACGAGTTCCTCTCCAACACCGTCTTCGCCGGCGCCTGCCGCCTCGGCCGCGCCGTACCCGCCCTCGCACCCCGGATCAGCGCCGTCTCCGCCCGCGCGCTCACCGAACGCACCTACACCGGCCGCTCCGACCGGGTGTTCTGCACACCGCGCCGGGTCCGCTTCGTGGAGATGGAGTACGGCCTGCCACGCGAGGCGCTGCCCACCGCGCTGGCCGAGCTGCGCCGGATCGTGGACCGGCTGCCGTTCAAGGTGCTGTTCCCGGTCGAGGTGCGGTTCACCGCCGCCGACGACATCTGGCTGTCCCACTCGTACGGGCGGGACTCGGCGTACATCGCCGTGCACCAGTACGTGGGCATGCCGTACGAGCCGTACTTCCGCGCGTTCGAGCAGGTGGCGACCGAGTTGGGCGGTCGGCCGCACTGGGGCAAGCTGCACTGGCGCACCGCCGAGTCCCTCGCGAGCGCCTACCCGAGATTCGCGGACTTCCAGTCCGTCCGCGCCCGCCTCGACCCCCACAACCTTTTCCAGAACCCCTACTTGACCCAGGTCCTGGGCGCTTGAGGATCTTGGAAGGAAAGGGCCCTTATCGGGGCCGTTTTCTTCCAAGATCTCGGCTGGCGGTCACCCCGGCCAGCCGGCCGCCCGCAAGGCGGCGCGGAGTTGGGCGATCACCTCTTCGGGATGGGCGCGCAGGACCCAGGCGGGGAACCGGAGAACACGGTCGCCCTCGACCCACAGGTCGTTCTGCCGCCGCATGTCCGCCCAGGCGTGCGCCGGATCGAGATGCTGCCCGCCGTCCACCTCGACGTGCACGCGCCACTGCTCGAAGTACGCGTCGAGGTAGCGCCGCCGGCCGGCGGAGTCCCGGCGGACCACCTGACGGCTCGGTTCGGGCAGGCCGGCACGGCGGACGAGACCGAGCAGGTCGAGTTCGCCCAGGGAGTGCGCACCCCCGGCCGCATCCGTGGCGGTGGACAGGATCAGCCGTCGTCGGCGGACCCGGGGCATCCGCTCCACCACCTCGTGCACGTCGTCGCCACCCACCAGACGCTGCTGGAAGGCAGCCGCGACGATCGCACGGGCCCGGGTGTCGGTCGGTGCCCACTGCGCGGCGTCGACGATCGACCGGGCCGCCGCCGTCCGGGGCGGCGCCGCGACCGGCACCACGTCGGAATCGGGCAGGTGGGTCGTCCGGTGCGCCAGCACACCGGCCGGTAGCGGTGATCGACGGGTCGTGGCTGGCAGAAGCAGGTGGAGCACCCGTTCCGGGAAGCCACGCAGCCCGCCCACCTGAGCCGCAGTCATGCCGCCCAGCAGCGCGGTGGGCCCGGCCGCCAGCACCGCGATCCACCGGAGTTGCGCGGGACCGACCGGGCCGTTGTGCGCGACGAGAACCGCGCGATGCGCCTGTCGCCACCGGCCGGTCGTCACCCGGTGGCGGATCGCCCTACGCGTGAGATGCGCTCGTGCCTGCTGAAGGCTGAGCACGTCATCCTGCCGGAAGAGCAGCCAGGTCAGTTCGTCCGCGTCATCCGACGGCAGCGCCCGCCGCATCCCCGCCCAGGAGTTCCCCACCCACCCACGGTGCCCCCGACGCGGCCCTTCCGCCGCCCCTGTGGACAACCACCAGATCTTGGAAGGAAACGGCCTCCATGAGGGCCTTTTCCTTCCAAGATCACTCGTTCGGGGTTGAGGTCGCCTTCTTGGGGGCGGCCTTCTTCGCGGGGGCCTTCTTGGCGGCCGTGGTCTTCTTGGCGGCCGTGGTCTTCTTGGCCACCGTGGTCTTCTTCGCCGCCGTCGTCTTCTTGGCCGGGGCGGCCTTCTTCGCGGCCTTCTTCTTCGGCGCCGGGCCCTTCGCGCGCTTCTCGGCCAGCATCTCCGACGCCTGCTCCAGCGTCAGCTCCTCCGGCGTCTGCCCGCGCCGCAGCGACGCGTTGAACTCGCCGTCGGTCACGTACGGCCCGAAGCGCCCGTCCTTGATCACCAGCGGCTTCTCGGTGAGCGGGTCGTTGCCCATCTCCCGCAGCGGCGGCGCGGCGGCCCGGCGCTGACGCGTCTTCGGGGCGGCGAGCAACGCCAGCGCCTCGTCCAGCGTGACTGTGAACATCTTGTCTTCCGAGTCCAGCGAGCGGAACTCGTCACCGCGCTTGACGTACGGGCCGTAGCGGCCGTTGTTGGCGAACACCTCGACGCCGTCCGGGGCCACGCCGATCAGCCGGGGCAGGCGCAGCAGCTGCAACGCCTGCTCCAGGGTCAGGCTGTCCGGCGTCTGCGAGCGCAGCAGCGACGACTTGCGCTCGCCGCTGGCCACGTACGGGCCGAACCGGCCGGACTTGAGCACGATCGGCTCGCCGGTCGACGGGTCGTCGCCGAGCTTGCGCTCACCGCCGCCGCCGAGGAACAGCTCGTGCACCTTCTCCGGGGTCAGCTCGTCCGGCGCCAGGCCCTCCGGGATCGGTGCCCGGTCGCCCTGCGAGCCGCTCTCCTCGCCCTCACCCGAGGCCGCCGGCGTCGGCGCCTGCTGCTCGCCGGGCAGCGCCCGCTGGAGGTACGGCCCGTACCGGCCGACCCGGACGACGACCTCGCGGCCCTCGTCGTCGGTGAACAGCGGGATGGAGTTGACGCTGCGCGCGTCGATCTCGCTGAGGTTCTCGGTGACCAGCTTCTTCAGGCCACCGGCGTGCGCGATGGCCTGGTCGCCGGTGCCGTTGGTGCTGCCGAAGTAGAAGGAGGTGAGGAAGTCGACGGCGGCGTGGTCACCACCGGCGATCTCGTCCAGCTCGTTCTCCATGCTGGCGGTGAAGTCGTAGTCGATCAGGCGCGGGTAGTGCCGCTCCATCAGCCCGATCACCGCGAACGCCAGGAACGACGGGATCATGGCCTGGCCGCGCTTCACCACGTACCCGCGGTCCTGGATCGTCTGCATGATCGACGCGTACGTGGAGGGCCGGCCGATGCCCAGCTCTTCGAGGGCCTTGACCAGCGACGCCTCGGTGTAGCGGGCGGGCGGCTGGGTGTGGTGGCCCTGCGCGGCCAGCTCGTCGGCGGTCAGCGGCTGGTCCTTGACCAGCGTGGGCAGCCGCCGCTCGGCGTCCTCGGCCTCGGCGTTCTCGTCGTCGCTCGACTCGACGTACGCGCGCAGGAAGCCCGGGTCGGTGATGGTCTTGCCGGTCGCGCCGAAGTCGGCCTCCTCCTGGGCGGAGGAGACGGCGCGGATGCGCACCGACACGCTGGAGCCGACCGCGTCGGTCATCTGCGAGGCGATGGTGCGCCGCCAGATCAGCTCGTAGAGCTTGAACTCCTCGGCGGACAGCTCCTTGGCCACCTCGCCCGGGGTGCGGAAGTTGTCGCCGGCGGGACGGATCGCCTCGTGCGCCTCCTGGGCGTTCTTCACCTTGCCGGTGTAGCGGCGCGGCTCCGGCGGCACGCTGCGCTCGCCGTACAGCTCGACGATCTGCCGGCGGGCCGCCGTGATGGCCGTCTCGGACAGGTTCACCGAGTCGGTACGCATGTAGGTGATGTAGCCGTTCTCGTACAGGCGCTGCGCGGTGCGCATCGTCTGCTGCGACGAGAACCGCATCTTGCGGGCCGCCTCCTGCTGGAGCGTGGAGGTGATGAACGGCGCGTACGGGCGGCGGCGGTAGGGCTTCTCCTCGACCCGGGTGACGGTGAACGGCTGGTCGGCCAGGCGGGCCGCCAAGCCCCGGGCCCCGCCCTCGTCGAGGTGGACGACACCAGCACCGGCGCGAACGCGACCCGTGGTCGGCTCGAAGTCCTTGCCGGTGGCGATCCGGTCACCGTTGAGCGCGACGAGCGTGGCGTTGAACGTCCGCGGGCCCTCGCCCGGCTTCGCCACGGCGAGCGTGGCCAGGATGTCCCAGTACTCGGCGGTGCGGAACGCCATCCGCTGGCGCTCCCGCTCGACCACGATGCGCGTCGCCACCGACTGCACCCGGCCCGCCGACAGCTTCGGCATGACCTTCTTCCACAGCACCGGCGAGACCTCGTAGCCGTAGAGGCGGTCGAGGATGCGCCGCGCCTCCTGGGCGTCGACCAGGTCGCGGTCGATCTCCCGGGGGTTCGCCACGGCGGCCTGGATGGCCGGCTTGGTGATCTCGTGGAAGACCATCCGCTTGACCGGCACCTTGGGCTTGAGCGTCTCCACCAGGTGCCAGGCGATGGCCTCGCCCTCGCGGTCCTCATCCGTCGCCAGGAAGATCTCGTCGACCTCCTTGGCCAGCTTCACCAGCTTGCTGATCTGCTGCTTACGGTCGGGCGAGACCACGTAGAGGGCGTGGAAGCCGTTGTCGACGTCGACGCCGAGGCGTGCCCAGGGCTCACCCTTGTACTTCGCCGGGACGTCGGCGGCGTTGCGGGGCAGGTCCCGGACGTGGCCGAAGCTGGCCTCCACGACGTACCCCGGGCCGAGGTAGCCCGAGATCGTCTTGGCCTTCGCCGGTGACTCGACGATGACCAGACGGGTGGTTCCAGCGTTGCTCGGCACGTCTCTCCCCGACCTCACTCCTACGCCATGCCCGCTTCGGGCCGTGTTGCGCCACCCGGACCACAGGCGGTCCGGATGTCCAACGTAACGCGCCGTCCGCGTTCCGGGTTTCGTGGGCGGCAAACGGGCCGCCCTCCCGGCGACCGCCGGCCGCACCCTGCCGGACGGCGTCACGGTACACCGTGGGTAGGGCGACAGGCGGGTCACTGTGACGATCGCGTACCCCCGGCGGAGCCCTCCCCGGGTGTCCGGCTTCGGACAGCGGCGGTCAGCCCCGGGAGCCCGGCCAGTCCGCCACCGGCGCCGTCGCCGGCCGTTCCCCCACCAGCTCGGCGAGCCGCGACATCCGCCGTCCGCCGATCCGGAACGCGGGCCCGCCCTCGTCCGGCTCCACGAACGCGGCCGGCAGACCCACCGCCGCCAGCGCGGCGCGGACCACCGGCCAGGACTGCTCGTCGGCCGGTCCGAGCCGCAGCCGGAATCCGGCCGGCTCGGCCGTGCCGGCGGCGGCCGCCCAGAGCCGCAGCCGCCGCCCGTCCAGGTGGAAGCGGGCCGGTGGCCGCTTCACCGCGCCGCGCAGCCAGGCCCGCGCGAGCGGCGCCAGCATGCTCGTGTACGCGGTGCGCACCCGGTGCCGCCCGTCCTCGGTCGGCTCCCAGCTCGCCGGCACACCCCGGGCGCCCAGCTCGGCCACCAGCACGTGCACCCGCCAGGCGGCGTCGACCACCACGGAGATCCGGGCCGTGCCGCCCATCCGCCCCACCTCACCCGGCCCGGCGAGCAGGCCGGCGAGGTCCGCCAGCGCGGGATCGGCCGCCTCGGTGGAGAACAGCGAGGGCTGGCGGGCCGGTTTCGGGGTGGGAGGGGTCAGCGACACTCCGGGACCTCGTCGAAGGCCTCTTTCAGCTCGGTCGAGTTGAGTTTGCTGGTGTCCAGCGCGCTCGCGTCGTACTCCTTGTTGAGCGTGTCCACGGCGGCGCGCACGCCGTCGTAGAACGGACCGGCCTGGGCGGTGTCGAGCCGGTCGATGGCGGACCGGGCCCGGCCGTACGCGTCACGCATCTTGCTCAGCGACCCCAGGAACCCGGCGGACACCTCGGCGCCGCGTTCGGCCTCGGGCACGCCCGCCTCCTCGACCTTGCGCCGGGCCGTCTCGCTGGCCTGCTCGGCACCGGCGAAGAGCCGGACCAGGTTCTCCTTGGCCTGCGCCGGGGTGGTCTGCGCGGTCATCTGCTGCTGCGTGCTGCTGGTCAGTTTGGAGATCTCCGCGCGCCACGGGGTGAGCGCCTGGCACACCGACGCGGCCCAGACCCGGGGGTTGGGACCGCCGCCGCACCCGGCGACCACGAGGACCAGCGTGGCCAGGACCACCGTGAGCTTTCCGGCGGTTGCCGCCCGGCGCGTACGCATGCGATGCAGCGTACGACCTCCGGACGGAACCGCCACCGGTCAGGTTTGCCGGGCACGGGGTTCCCGGCCGGCCGGGGCCGGCCGGGAACCGTCGCGTGCGATCAGGCGTTCACCGTCTCCGGACGCTGGTCCGGGGTGCCGGCCCCGCTGTCCTCGTCGGTCATCGCCACACCCTTGCGCTTGCTGAACACCACTGCGGCCGCGATGATCAGCGCGGCCACCACGGCGATCGTGATGCGCAGCGCCGGGTTCTTGTCGTCGCCCACGCTCCAGGCCACCACGGCCGGGGCGATCAGCAGCGAGACCAGGTTCATCACCTTGATCAGCGGGTTGATCGCCGGGCCGGCGGTGTCCTTGAACGGGTCACCGACGGTGTCGCCGATGACGGTGGCGGAGTGCGCGTCGGAGCCCTTGCCGCCGTACGCGCCGTCCTCCACCAGCTTCTTGGCGTTGTCCCAGGCGCCACCGGAGTTGGCCAGGAACACCGCCATCAGCGTGCCCGCGCCGATCGCGCCGGCCAGGTACGCGGCCAGCGCGCCCGGGCCGAGGCCGAAGCCGACAGCGATCGGGGCCAGGATGGCCAGCAGGCCGGGGGTCATCAGCTCGCGCTGCGCGTCCCGGGTGCAGATGTCCACGACCTTGCCGTACTCGGGCCGCTGGGTGCGGTCCATGATGCCGGGCAGCTCGCGGAACTGGCGGCGTACCTCCATCACCACGGCGCCGGCCGAGCGGGAGACCGCGTTGATGGCCAGGCCGGAGAAGAGGAAGACCACCGCCGCGCCGATGATCAGGCCGACCAGGTTGCGCGGGTTGGACACGTTGAGCGAGTTGAGGATCTCGGTGCCGACGTCGCCCACGCCCGCGTCCTCGTACGCCGAGCGCAGCGTGTCGGTGTACGAGCCGAACAGCGCGGTGGCGGCCAGCACCGCGGTGGCGATCGCGATGCCCTTGGTGATCGCCTTGGTGGTGTTGCCGACGGCGTCCAGCTCGGTGAGCGTCCGCGCGCCGTGCTCGTCGATGTCGCCGGACATCTCGGCCACGCCCTGCGCGTTGTCGGAGATCGGGCCGAACGTGTCCATCGCGACGATGACGCCGACGGTGGTGAGCAGGCCGGTGCCGGCCAGCGCGACGGCGAACAGCGACAGCGTGATCGAGCTGCCGCCGAGCAGGAACGCGCCGAAGACGCCGGCGCCGATCAGCAGCGCCGAGTAGACGGCCGACTCCAGGCCGACGCTGATGCCGGCGAGGATGACGGTGGCCGGGCCGGTCTGCGAGCTCTTGCCGATGTCCTGCACCGGACGCCGGTTGGTCTCGGTGAAGTAGCCGGTCAGCGCCTGGATCGCGGCGGCCAGCACGATACCGATCACGACCGCGCCGATGGCGACCAGCCGCGGGTTGCGGTCGACGTCGGTCAGCCCGCCCTCCAGCTCGGCGAACGTGGCCGGCAGGTACGCGAACGCGGCGATCGCGACGAGCACCGCGGCGATCAGCGCGGACAGGTAGAAGGCCCGGTTGATCGCGGTCAGGCCGTTGCGGTCGCTGGCGCGCAGCCGGGTGATGAAGACGCCGACGATCGCGACCAGCACGCCGATGGTGGAGATGATCAGCGGGAAGACCAGGCCGGTCTCGCCGAACGCGGCCCGGCCGAGGATCAGCGCCGCGACGAGCGTGACCGCGTACGACTCGAACAGGTCGGCGGCCATGCCGGCGCAGTCGCCCACGTTGTCGCCCACGTTGTCGGCGATGGTGGCGGCGTTGCGCGGGTCGTCCTCCGGGATGCCCTGCTCGACCTTGCCGACCAGGTCGGCGCCGACGTCGGCGGCCTTGGTGAAGATGCCGCCGCCGACCCGCATGAACATGGCGAGCAGCGCGGCGCCGAAGCCGAAGCCCTCCAGCACGGTCGGGGCGTCACCCCGGAAGATCAGCACGACCAGCGCCGCACCGAACAGGCCGAGGCCGACGGTGAGGAAGCCGACCACGCCGCCGGTGCGGAAGGCGATCTTCATGGCGGCCTCGCGGCCGCCTTCCCGCTCCCGCGCGGCCGCTGCCACCCGCAGGTTGGCGCGGGTGGCCAGCCACATGCCGGCGCCGCCGATGAACGCGCTGAACAGCGCACCCACCACGAAGAACGCCGAGCGGCCGGCCTTCACGAGCGTTTCGTTGCCGTCGGTGTCGTGCACCGGCAGCAGGAAGAGCAGCACGACGGCGATCACCACGAAGATCGCCAGCGTGCGGAACTGCCGCAGCAGGTACGCCGACGCGCCCTCCTGCACCGCGCCGGAGATCTCCTGCATGTTGGTGGTTCCCTTACCGGCTGCCAGGACCGCCCTGGTGAGGGCGGCCGCGAAGACGAGCGCCACCAGCGCGATGACCGCGGCGATGACGACGTACGTCACGTTGGCTCCGGTAAGGGACAGTGCGCCGCCGTCGGCGGCCAAGGTCCCGGACATCTATGTCCTCCTGTACCGAACAACTCGCGCCGACCTGTGGAGACGCACGGGCCGACGCCTGGATGCGGACTCGCAAGCGCGCGCCGACCCACTCCGGCGGACCAGCGATGAACTCCCGTTCCCGCTGGCTACGGGACGGGATCACTTGCTGACAACCCGCGTACTGTAGCCCTCTGGCGTGGCGGAGGTCACACCGAGGGGGCACCGTGTCTCGATGATCTTCGTAACTGTGTTATGCGAAGAAATCTGATATATGGCGCGGCCAATACGACGAGGCCGCGCTCCCCCTTCGGGGAGCGCGGCCTGCGTGTGCGTTTCGGGTCAGGCGCGGCCGGCCGGCCAGGACATCCGTACCTCGGTGCCGACGCCGTCGTCGACCGGACGGACCTGGAGATCCTCCACGAAACCGGCGAGCAGCGCGAAGCCCACCCCGGTGGTGAGCGCGTCCTCGCTGAGCGACTCCTTGGCCAGCTCGTCCGGGCCGAGCGCGGCCAGGCCGAGGCCCGCCTCGATCGGGGCCCGGTCCACCACCCGGACCGTGTAGCCGCCGCCGTCGGACATCTCCACGTACACCGGGTCGGCCAGGCCGTACTGCCGGTGCAGCGCGACCGCCCGGGTGCACGCCTCACCGATGGCCAGGCGCACCTCGTCCAGCAGGTCCTCGCGTACGCCGGCCCGCCGGGCCACCGCGACGCCGACCAGGCGGGCGGTGCGCACGTGCACCGGGGCCGGAGAGAAGGACAGCTTGACGGTCGCCATCACGCGCCGGTGGAGTCGGCGGCGATGGCCGCGTCGACCGTCGGATGCAGCGGGAAGACCTGGTCCAGGGCGGTGATCCGGAAGATCTTGAGCAGCGGCTCCTTGTCGCAGACCAGCGCGAAGGAGCCACCGGCCGAGCGCAGCCGCTTGAGCGCGCCCACGAGCACACCCAGACCGGTCGAGTCGAGGAAGTCCACCCGGCCGAGGTCGACCACCACGTGGCGGGCCCCGCCGTCGATCAACTCCAGGAGCCGTTCCCGCAGGCGGGGGGCGGTGTAGACATCCACCTCACCACCGACCTCGAGCACCGTGTGCTCCCCCACGGCGCGGGTCGCCAGCGACAGCTCCATCGGTCCCTCCTCGGTAAACTCTCCTGGGCATCTAACCATCTCCCCGTGCGGCCCCCTCGGTCACCGGCCACGCCCTCCCCATACCCCCACCCTGCGGTTCCCAATTCCGAACACCAGTGCGAGAGTGCAGGACGTGACCGACCACAGCCCCGGCCCGCGGCGTGCGCCGGGCGAGCTGCTGCGCCGGCTGCGGCTGCGTCACCCCACCGACCCGGTCACCCACGTCGAACGCGTCCCGGCCCGCGCCGGCGAGCCCGCCGGGTGGCCCGGCTGGGCGCCGGAGGAACTGAGGGCGGCGTTCGCGCGGCGCGGCGTCACCGCCCCGTGGCGGCACCAGGCCGAGGCCGCCGAGCTGGCGTACGCGGGCCGGCACGTGGTGGTCGCCACCGGCACGGCGTCCGGCAAGTCCCTGGCGTACCAGCTTCCCGCACTGAGCACGCTGCTCGCCGACCCGCGCGCCACGGTGCTCTACCTGGCGCCGACCAAGGCGCTCGCCGCCGACCAGCTCCGCGCCGTCGCCGGTCTCGAACTCGACGGGGTACGCCCCGCCACCTACGACGGGGACACGCCGCGCGCCGAACGGGAGTGGATCCGCCGGCACTCCCGGTTCGTGCTGACCAACCCGGACATGCTGCACCACGGCATCCTGCCCGGGCACGCACACTGGTCCGGGTTCCTGCGCCGGCTCGCGTACGTGGTGGTCGACGAGTGCCACACCTACCGGGGCGTCTTCGGCTCACACGTCGCGCACGTGCTGCGGCGGTTGCGGCGGCAGTGCGCGCGCTTCGGGCGTACCCCCGTCTTTCTGCTGGCCTCCGCCACGTCGGGTGACCCGGCGGCGGCGGCCGAGCGGCTCACCGGCCTGCCCGTCACCGCCGTCACCGAGGACACGTCGCCGCGCGGCGGGGTGACGTTCGCGCTCTGGGAGCCGCCGCTGCTGCCGCCCACCGACTCGTCCGTCGACGCCGACCTCGTCCAGGTCCGGCGCTCCGCGCTGCGGGAGACCGCGGACCTGCTCGCCGACAGCGTGGTCGAGGGGGTACGCACGCTCGCGTTCGTGCGGTCCCGCCGGGGCGCCGAGGTGGTCGCGGCGAACGCCCGGCGGTCGCTCGACGAGGCCGTACCCGGGCTGGGCGACCGGGTTGCCGCCTACCGGGCCGGCTACCTGCGCGAGGAACGCCGCGAGCTGGAACGGGCGCTGCTGCACGGCGACCTGCTCGGGCTCGCCTCCACGAACGCGCTCGAACTCGGCGTCGACCTGGTCGGGCTGGACGCGGTGCTGATCTGCGGCTGGCCCGGCACCCGCGCGTCGCTGTGGCAGCAGGCCGGGCGGGCCGGGCGCTCCGGCGACGAGGCGCTCGCCGTGCTGGTGGCCCGGGACGACCCGCTCGACACCTACCTGGTGCACCACCCGGAGGCGCTGTTCGGGCGGCCGGTCGAGGCGACGGTGCTCGACCCGGCCAACCCGTACGTGCTCGCGCCACAGCTCGCCTGCGCCGCCCACGAGTCCCCGCTCACCCCGGCCGACCTCGACCTGTTCGGTGAGGGTGCCAAGGAGGCGGTGGACTCGCTGGTCGAGGCGGGGGCGCTGCGGCAGCGGCCCACCGGCTGGTACTGGCGGCACCGGGAACGCCCCGAGGTCGACCTGCGCGGCGAGGGCGGCGCCCCGGTGTGCGTGGTGGAGGAGTCCACCGGCCGGCTGCTCGGCACCGTCGACGGCGGGTCGGCGCACTTCCTGCTGCACACCGGCGCGGTCTACCTGCACCAGGGCGTCTCGTACGTGGTCGACTCGCTCGACCTGGCCGACGGGTGCGCGCTCGTGCACGCCGAGGAGCCGGACTGGTCCACCCACGCCCGCGATGTCACCTCGCTGTCGGTGGTGTCGGTCCGCTCGTACGTGGACGCCGGGCCGGTCGGGCTGTTCCTCGGCGAGGTGGACGTAACCAGCCAGGTGGTGTCGTACCAGCGGCGGCGCATCGCCACCGGCGAGGTGATCGACACCCGCCCGCTGGACCTGCCCGCGCGGGAGCTGCGCACCGTCGCGGTGTGGTTCACGCTCTCCCCCGAGTCGCTGACCGCCGCCGGTGTCGAGGCGGCTGACGTGCCGGGCGCGCTGCACGCCGCCGAGCACGCCGCCATCGGCCTGCTGCCGCTGATGGCGACGTGCGACAGGTGGGACATCGGCGGGCTGTCCACCGCCCTGCACCCGGACACCGAGGCACCGACCGTCTTCGTCTACGACGGTCACCCCGGCGGCGCGGGTTTCGCCGAGCGGGCGTACGGCACCGCCGCCGCCTGGCTGCGCGCCACCCGGGACGCGATCGCCGAGTGCGGGTGCGAGACCGGGTGCCCGTCGTGCGTCCAGTCCCCGAAGTGCGGCAACGGCAACAACCCGCTGGCCAAGGCGGAGGCGGTGAAGGTCCTCGACGTGGTGCTGACCAACCTCGCCACGGCCGGCGGCGAGGCGGCGGTGGCCGGCCCGGAGGCGGCGGCCGGCCCGGAGGCGGCGGCCGGCCCGGAGGCGGCGGCCGGCCCGGAGGCGGCGGCCGGCCCGGAGGCGGCGGCCGGCCCGGAGGCGGCGGCCGGCCCGGAGGCGGCGGCCGG
>NZ_VISW01000020.1:0-29552 GCF_007827635.1 Micromonospora sp. CNZ296 | reverse complement strand
GGCCCGGAGGCGGTGACCGGCCCGGAGGCGGCGGCCGGCCCGGAGCGCGGCGAGGTGTTGCCCCGGCAGGACGACCGGGCGGCCCGCCCAGCTCAGGCGGCCGGTGCCCCACCCGCCTGACCGCACCGGGCCGGTTGGGGCTGCCCGCCGCCACTTCGGGGAGGTTGCGGTATCGACAGGTGCTGGACCCCGCCACTTCCCCGAACTGGTGTCGATCAAGCTGGGCCGTGCGGCTCCGCGGGTGCCCAGGTGTCTGGTTGGTGGGACGGGTGCATGAGGGTAGAGCCGGCGGGGCATTGATGTATGGGAGCGCTTCCATGCATCATTTCGGTAGCGCACAGGTGACCCGAGACCCGTCCCGCCGGAGGTGCCGCCGTGGCCGACACGATCGCCGAGACCGTCGAGCTGCTCTACACCATCGACCAGGAAAACCTCACGCCCGACCAGCAGATAGCGCTGGGCACCGCGATGGCCACGCTCGCCCAGGCGGAACGGCTGGAGCAGATCAACGAGCGTCTGCGCGGCATCCATCAGGTGCTGAACAGCTGGGCGATGAAGGCCACGGTCGACGGCGGCCGCTGACCTTGCGTCCCGCCTCCACCTCCGGCCCGCGGTCGCGCAGTCCCGGCCCGCGCCGGTCACGGCAACGGCGCCATGCTTCGCCTCATGCCACCGTGCGGCTCCTGCGTGCGGGCCCGTCCGTCCAGGCAGCGGTGGGTGCGCTCGGGCGAGCGGTCGTCGGCCCGCTGTGCAAGACTCCGGCGACCCCTCGAAGGAGAGCCCATGTCGCCCGACAACCTGCAGGCCCAGCACCGGTTCATCATCCGTCAGCGACTCCGGATGATGGTCAACCAGTACGAGGTGCACTCGGTCGCGCCCGACGGCTCCGAGGGTGGGCTGCTCGCGTTCGCGCAGCAGAAGCGGCTCGCCTTCAAGGAGCAGGTGACCATCTACACCGACGACTCCAAGCAGTACCCCCTTCTCGGCTTCAAGGCCCGTCAGCGGCTCGACCTCGGCGCCACCTACGACGTGACCGATCACGCGGGCAACCCCATCGGGCTGTTCCGCAAGGACTTCGCCCAGTCGCTGCTGCGCTCGACGTGGCACGTCGAGCAGCCCGGCCTGCCGCCCGCCACCGGGCAGGAGCGCAGCCTGCCGGTCGCGCTGCTGCGCCGGTTCGTCGACTCGCTCTCCTGGCTGCCGTACCACTTCGACTTCATGGCCGGCGGCCAGCCGGTGTTCTCGGTCGACCGGAAGTGGGGTCTGCGGGACCGGTACAACGTGGAGATCCAGCACCCGCAGATCGACCGTCGGCTGGTGATCGCCATGGCGGTCGGACTGGACGCCCTCCAGTCCCGCTGACCTGCGGCACTCGGGCCCGGCCCGGCTCTCGGTTCCGGCACTGGCGTCCGCCCGTCAGGACCGGGCCGGGCCGGCCCGGGACGTCGCGACGGCGTCCCGGGTCAGCCCCGGCAGCGGTGCGACGCGTACCTGCGCCGTGACGATCAGGTCCAGTCCGTCGGCCCGGCAGCCGGTCATCCGGCCGCCGTTGGCCGAGACCAGGTCGGCGGCGCGAGCGCACGCGACGTCGGCTCCGTCGAGCACCTGCACGGCACCGGCCAGCGCCCCGAAGTCCGCCGCGTTGCGGGCCTGATGCCGCGCACACCGGGCCGCCCCGAGCGCGGCGCCGAACACCCCGACCAGCACGAACACCATTCCGATCGCGAGCAGGCACACGGTCGCGCCGCCCCGGTCGGCCTGAGGCGTACCGCCGGCTGACTTCCTGCGCTCCCCGCTCTCCACGGGCACGCCGGCTCTCACGGCACCGGCCCCGGCGCTCCGGGTTCCACGGCGGCCACCGCCTCCGCCGCCACGACCAGCCGGGGCAGCCGCGTACCGAACGTCCGGACCGGTGCCCGGACCGTCGCCGTGACCCGATCGCCTGTCACAGTCACCGACACCTCGGCGCCGTCCGGGGCGTACCGGGTTGCGGCAACCGTGCCGGGCTCGCCCCGGGCCGCCGCGAGCGCCGCCTCCCGGGCCGCGTCGACACACGCGACCCGGGTACCCACAGCGTTCACCGCGGTCAGACCGGCGACGAGGAGCAGCATGAGCGCCGGCAGGCCGGCCGCCAACTCGGCGGTGAAGGAACCCCGCTCGCACGCGACCCACGAGAGCCACCGGCGCCGCACCTCCCCGGCCCGGGTGCCGACGGCGTCCCGGGTCGAGCCGGGCTCGGTCGACACGTCGAGTGGGACTGCTGGTTCGTGGAGCCACCCACCACCACGGCCGGCCCGCCGGCGCCCGATCACTTCAGGGCCCGGTCGATGACGGCGGTCAACGCGGACTGCACGTTGCCGGAGGTGAGCACCTTCAGCAGGATCCCGGCGAAGGCGACCGCGGCGAGGGTGCCCACCGCGTACTCGGCGGTGTTCATACCGGCGTCACCCCGCAGGCGGGTGAGGAGCTTGCGCATGTCGTACGTCCCTTCTCGATGGTTCACAGCACGTCGCCGAGCACGGCGACGATCACCGGCACCAGACCGGCGAGAATGAAGGCGGGCAGGAAGCACAGCCCGAGCGGCAGCACGATGAGCACGCCCGCGCGGCGGGCCGCCGCCTCGGCCGAGGTCGACCGTTCGGCACGCAGGTCGTCGGCCAGCCGGGTCAGCGCGCGAGCCAGTGCGGCGCCGCTGTTCGACGAGCGGACCGCCGCCGCTACCACGGGTTCGGCCCCGGTGACGCCTTCCAGGTGCGCCCAGGCCTCGCCGGGGCTGCCTCCGAGCCGTAGCGTCCGGCCGACCCGGCCGAGCCGGTCCGCGAGTGGCCCGCCGAGCGCCTCGGCGACGGCGAGCACCGAGCGGTCGACCGGCGCGCCCGCCCGCAGCGCGGCCGCCAGCAGGTCCGCGGCGAGCGGCAGGTCGGCGGTCTCCCGCAGCCGCCGTTCCCGGGCGGCGCGCGGCTCGATCCGGCGTAGCAGACGGTCGGCGGCGGCACCGGCCAGCAGCCCGAGGAACACGCCCGTGACACCGCCGACCACCACCGCCACCGCGATTCCGGCCAGCGCTGCGCCGAGGCGTACCCGATCCGGCCACCACGCCGGGCGAGTGGGCGGCGGCGTCGGAGCGAGCCGGCGCAGCCGCCGTGCCGGGCGGACGACCGGACCGGCGACGACCAGGAGCGACGCGGCGCCGCCGAGACACACGGCGGCCAGTACCTGCCGTGACATCAGGCGGCCCGCCCGGGCGTGACGCCGAGTCGCTCGGCCCAGAGCAACCCGCCGACCTGCAACACGACTGCCGCCACCGCACTGCCGGCACCCACCGGCGTGTGCAGGAGCACCGCCACCGGGTCCACCCCGATGCCGTAGCCGAGACCTATACCGCCGAGCGGCAGCGCGGCGAGCAGCCACGCGGTCGCCCGAGCCCCGGCGGCCTGGGCGGCGGCAGCGGCAAGCCCTCGGTCGGCGGCGCGGGCGTCGGCCTCGATCCGTTCCAGCAGATCGGCCAGCGGCGCACCCGTCTGGTCGGCCAGCCTCCCGGCGGCCCGGGCCAGCCGCGCGACGCGTCCCGGGCCGTCGTCGACACCGCCGTCGACGGGTAGCCCGGCCCGCAGGTCGGCGGCGACGGCGGCGAGGCGGTCGAGATCGCGGCGGTGCGCGAGGGTGGCCGTCCGGTGGGTACGTCGGCGCAGCACCGCCCGGGCCGCGAGCACGCCGTAGGTGGCGAGCACCAGGGCGGCCACCGGACCGCCGAGCAGTGCCCCGGTCACGGCCCCGCACAGCGCCGCCACGGGCAGCACGCGTCCGGCGGAGAGCGGCGGCGCAGGAGCCGACGCCGGAGAGGGTGTCACCGGAGCCGGCACGAGGCCCGTCCATCGCCGTACCTGATGCCCGACACCGGGTCGACGCCGTTCCCGGCCCCGGCCGGGAGGCCGTGCGGACGCCTTCGGCCCGGCGTCGAGCGGACGTCGTCGCAGGTCCGGGGATTCTGGACGTGCGCCCTTCACCCGCTCGACCGAAATGTCCGCACTGCCCAGGACCGCCAGCCGCCGGGCGCGAGCGGCCCGTACCGGCCAGGCGACGGCGACCGCCGCAGCCACCAGGAGCAGGACCGCCGGCCAGAGGTGGCCGGTCACGACGGTTCCGCCGGACCGGGCCACGCCGCCTGGAGGATCGGCGGTACCGGCGCTCCCCGCTCCCGCAGCAGGCCGGCGAGCAGCTGGGCCGCCGGGGCAAGACCCCGGCCGCGCGCCCAGGCCGGAACCACCGTCACCACCCGGTCGGGCCCGTCGGGCAGCAGCAGGCCGATGGAGTCGAGGACGCGCCCCTCGCCGGTACGGCGGAGCTGGAGGACGACCTGCAACGCGGCGGCGACCTGGGCGTGCAACGCGAGCCGGGGCAGGCCGCCGAGCATCCCGAGCGCCTCCAGCCGGGCCGGAACGTCGGCCGAGGCGTTCGCGTGCAGCGTTCCCGCCCCGCCGTCGTGGCCGGTGTTCAACGCGGCGAGCAGGTCGACCACCTCGGCGCCCCGGCACTCGCCCACTACCAGCCGGTCCGGCCGCATCCGCAGCGCCTGCCGGACCAGGTCGCCGAGCCCGACGGCTCCGGCGCCCTCGACGTTCGCCGTCCGGGCCTGCAACCCGATCACGTGCGGGTGCACCGGGCGCAGCTCGGCGGCGTCCTCCACCAGCACGATCCGCTCGGTGCCGGGCACCAGCCCGAGCAGCGTGTTGAGCAGCGTCGTCTTGCCGGATCCCGTGCCGCCGCTGACCAGGTACGCGAGGCGGGCCGCCACGAGTGCGGCGAGCAGCGGGGCGATCGGCCGGGGCACCGTGCCCCGCTCGACGAGTTCGTCGAGGGTGAACGGCCGCTGCCGGAAGGTACGCAACGACAGGTAGGGCCCGTCGGTCGCCACCGGAGGCAGCACCGCGTGCAGCCGGGTGCCGTCGGGCAGGCGCGCGTCGGCGTACGGGGAGGCGTCGTCGAGCCGGCGACCGGCCGCCGAGGTGAGGCGCTGCGCCAACCGGCGTACGTCGTCGAGCGTGCCCAGCGGCACGGCGACCTGCCGTAGCCCTCGTCCCCTGTCGACCCAGACCCGCACCCCGTTCACCAGCACGTCGGTGACCTGCGGGTCGGCGAGCAGCGGCGCCAGTGGACCGGCGCCGACCAGGTCGTCGTGCACCCGGTCGGCGATCCGCAGCAGCGTGGTGTCGCCGAGCACCGCCGTCGCCGGTTCGGCGCGTACCGCGGAGACGATCGCCGCGGGCGTGACCGGGGTGGCCTCGGCGGCGAACCGGTGCCGGACCCGGGCGGCCAGGTCCCCCGGGTCGGCCGGCGCGGTCATGCCGCACCCGCAGCCGACGACCCGACCAGCTCGTCCACGATCCGCTGGCACAGCGCGGCGAGCGGCCCCTTCCCGCTCGCGCCCGGCGCCTCGCCCCGCTCCAGCCCACGGCACAGCCCCGGCTCGGGTCGAAGCGTGCCGGCGAGCGGCAGCCCCAGCGCCCGGGACACCTCGGCCGCGCGCAGCCGGCCGGGCGCCGGACCGCGCACGATGACAGAGAGGTCGACGCAGTGCGGCGCGGCGACGGCGGCGACCCGGGCCGCGGCGGCCGCCGCCCGCAGCTCGGCCGGTACGACGAGCAGCGCCCGGTCGGCGGCCTGGAGCGCGACCACAGCCGCGTCGTCGAGGTGCCGGGGCAGGTCGAGTACGACCAGGTCCCGCCCGCGTCGGCCGGCGTCGACTGTGGCGGCCATCGCCTCGGCCGGCAGGTGCCGCAGGTCGCCCCGGTCCCAGGAGAGCACCACCAGGTCGCCCCGGCTGGGCAGCGCGCGGATCAGCGACGGCGGGTCGACCCGCCCGTCCGTGCCGGCCAGCTCGGGCCAGCGCAACCCGTCGAGCTGCTCCCAGCCGAGCACCAGGTCGAGACCGCCGCCGAGCGGGTCGGCGTCGACGAGCAGCGTGCGAAGCCGGGACCGGGCCGCGCTGACGGCGAGCCCACCTGCAAGCACGCTGGCTCCGGCGCCGCCCCGGCCGCCGAGCACAGCCACCACCCGGCCCTGACCCGGGCCCGCCGGACCGGCCACGCACTCGGCGAACCGGTCGACCAGCCAGGGCTCGGCCGCCGGCAGCGTCGCGACGTGCTCCGCGCCGATGAGTTCGGCCAACTCCGTACCCGGATCGAGCTCTCCGGAGCGACCGACCAGGACCGTGCGGGCGCGGCGGGGAAGGCGCGCCCGCAGGCAGGCCGCCGCCTGGTCGGCGCCGATGAGCACCAGCGGCGCCGGCGCCCAGCGGGCCCGGGCGGCGGCCGGGTCGGCCGCCAGCTCGACCTCGGTGCCGCCGGCCGCCGCGAGTCGCAACAGCTCGTCGAGAAGGTCGCCGTCGGAGGTGACGAGCAGGGGCAGGCGACGGTACGGCGGGAGCGGGGTACGGGGCGGCATGGCGGCCTCCATCGGTCGGACTCGGACGTGCCGCGGTGCAGCCTGCCCGGCCGAGGGATGCGGGACCGGTGCCCTGTGGACAACGGAGGGCGTTGTGGACAGACCTCGGCGGCCCGGTTGATCTGCTATGTGCCGGAGACGGAGGCAACGAGTGGCCCGTCGGCCATTGACGACAGGGATGATCAGTAGCGGATAATCGGGGCCCCTCGCCGCTCGATGAACGGCACCGGCTTGCGGAATCGAGGCCATGACCGATTCACCGCACCCCCTCACGCCCCCCTCGGTACGACCCCATTCACGGTCCGCCCCAACGGCCGGCGGCGAGATCTGGCTCCGCGATCCGTCGCCGACGCTGCTCGCCGCCATCGCAATCGGGCTCGTGGTCGTGGTGCTGGCGAGCATCGTCAGCGTCTTCGCCACGCCGCGTCGCCCCGACCTCCCGCCGCCGCTCGAGGGCCAGGCGATCCTGGCGTCCCCGACGAGGGCGGGGTCGGTGACGGAGACGCCCGCCGAGTCCTACGCGCCGCCGTCGGTGTCGTTCTCCAGCCGCGCCGTCGCGCCCAGCCGCACCGCCGCACCGACCCGCCGCCCCACCCCGAGCAGCCGGCCGACCTCGCCGAAGCCGTCGATCCCCCGGTCGAAGCCGCCGGTGGTCGGCCCGGGGGAACTGGCCCCGCTACCGGCCTCGCGTGAGTCGCGGCTGCGCTCGCACGGCGGTGGCCCGTCGACCTTCATCGACTTCGTCAACAGCCACGGGTCGACAGTCGTGGTCCACTGGATCAACTACGACGGCCGTCGACAGCAGTACGCGGTGCTGCGGCCCGGGCAGTCCTACCGGCAGCAGACGTACGTCGGTCACCCGTGGGTCGTGGCCGACGAGCGGGGCCGAGGCTTGGTGTGCTTCGAGCCGGACCGGCAGACGCTGCGCGCGGTGATCCGGTAACTCCCTTGCCCGGCCCGACCGGCGGCTGCGATGCTCCGCCGGATGATCGACAAGCCGGACATCGACGAGCGGCTGCTGGCGGCCGAGGTCGCCGCCGCCTGGTCGGTGGACGTCGTCGACCTGGCGTTCATGCCGGTCGGACTCGACGGGCACGCGTGGGCGTACCGGGTGGAGACGTCCGACGGCGGGCGCTGCTTCCTGAAGGTACGCCGCGGCGACTTCACCCCGGCCGCCGTCCTGCTGCCCGGCTTCCTCCGCGCGCGGGGCCTTCGGCAGGTGGTCGCGCCGCTGGACCTTCGCCTCGATGGCGGGGTTGCACGTCGGTTCGGGGACTACCGACTACTGCTCTACCCGTTTCAGGACGGCGACAGCCTGTGGGGCCGCGGTCTCACCGACCGCCAGTGGATCGAGTACGGCGATTTCCTGGGCCGGCTGCACCGGGTCACGCCGAGCGCTGAGGTAGCAGCCGTCCTGCCGGTCGAGACGTACCGATCGAGCGCGGGCGACCGACTGCGGACCCTCGGCGGGCAGGCCGCTGCGAGCGAGACCCTGGGTGCCTTCTGGAAGCGGTACGGTGCCGCGCTGCGCCGGTTGGCGGAGACTGTCGACGACCTGGCGTCGCGCGTGACGCCGGGACAGCACGTCATCTGCCACGCCGACATCCACCCGGGCAATCTCATCGCCGACGGCGACGGGACGCTGCACGTCGTGGACTGGGACGCGCCGATCCTCGCGCCGCGCGAGCGGGATCTGATGTTCGTCCACAGCGCCGACTTCGGCGACCACCCGATCAACGCGCACCGGGCTGAACTCTTCCGCGAAGGCTACGGGGCGCTGGAGCCGGACCCGGTCCTGCTGAGTTACTACCGCGGCGAACGGCATCTCGACGATGTCGCCGCGTTTCTGGGCAGCATCCTCGGTCCCGAGGCGAGTGCGGAGTCCCGGGCCAACGATCTGCACTGGCTCATCCGCATCGCCGAGGCGGTCGCCGACCCCGGCTACGCGCCCTGAGTTGACGCGGAACGCTCACGGCGCAAAGGGACGACCCCCGTCGGGGGGAGACGGGGGTCGTCTTGTGGTTCGGCTCCGGGGGGGGTCGAGCCGAACCGACTCAGCGGTTACGGGGGGTGCAACCGCCGAGGCCCATCGGCGCCGGGTCTGCGAACTCCCGCCGCGAGGACAAGCATGCCGCAGTCGACCCTTATACGTCGAGTGTTGTTCACTCCACGCAAAGCTAAATTCATCGATAGCTGCCTGTGACCGCCGTCACTCCACCGGGTGCTCATCGGCTTTCGCGACCCGGGCGGACGCCTCCGCGCCTTCCGTCGGGCTAGACTTTCGCGCCGTGGGCCGCAGCGCCGCTTTCTTCGATCTCGACAAGACCGTCATCGCCAAGTCGAGCGCCCTGGCGTTCGGTCGGCCGTTCTACCGGGACGGGCTGATCACCCGGCGTGACGTGGTCAAGTCGGCGTACGCGCAGTTGATGTTCCGGCTGGGCGGCACCGACGAGCAGACCATGGCCCGCACCCGGGACTACCTGGCCACGCTCTGCAAGGGCTGGCCGGTGGAACAGGTCCGCCAGATCGTCGCGGAGACACTGCACGAACTGATCAACCCCTACGTGTACGCCGAAGCGGCCGCCCTCATCGAGGAGCACCAGGCCGCCGGGCGGGACGTGGTGCTGGTCTCCGCGTCGGGCGACGAGATGGTCCGGCCGATCGGCGAGCTGCTCGGGATCACCGACGTGATCGCCACCCGGATGGGCGTGGTCGACGGCCGGTACAGCGGCGAGGTCGAGTTCTACGCGGCCGGTCCGAGCAAGGTCGAGGCGGTCAGCGAACTGGCTCTTGAGCGGGACTACGACCTGGCCGACTCGTACGCGTACTCCGACTCGTACTCCGATCGGCCGCTGCTGGAGTGCGTGGGGCATCCGACGGTGGTCAACCCGGACCGGGCGCTGCGCAAGCTGGCGGTGGAGAACGCGTGGCCGGTGCTGGAGTTCCGGCACCCGATCCCGCTGGGCCGCCGGCTGCGCGAGCGACCGGCGGTGCCGGTCGCGGCGGCGGCGCTCGGCGTGGGCGTCGGCGTGGCCATCGGCATCGCCTGGTACGGCCGGCACCGGCGCACCCGCGCCGCAGCACCCACCGCCTGACACCCCGCGCGCGTCAGGACGCGGCGAGGATCTCGTCGCCGATCAGCGTGATCTGGTCGGCGCCGACCTCCACCGCGCTCATGTAGTGCCGCAGCCAGGAGCGCAGGCCGTCGGGCGTGCCGGTGGCGAACGCGCCGGCCGCTCCCACGTACTCCGGTTCGCGCTCACGGTGCCCGACGTCCACCGCGACCAGCCCGCGGGGGTCGAACCCGGTGGAGATCAGCACCAGCCGGGCGGCGGCACGGGCCACCACCCCGGACGGGCCCGGGAACGGGCGCAGGTTCAGCAGCTCGCCGTGTACGACGGCGGCCAGCACCAGCGGTGGCACCTTGGTGCCGCCGGCGACGAGGGCGGCCAGGCCGTCGAGGCGGGCCGCGACCACCGGGTCGGCGACCGGGCGGCCCAGTTCCTCCTCGGTCACCACGTCGCGGGCGGCGAGCACGTGCAGCCGGGCCATCACCTGCCGGGGGGCCTTGGGCCAGAGGTCGCTCAGCCCGGGCAGCGCCCCGGCGACCCGGAGCGCGCCCTGGAGCACCGGGTCGGTGACGGTGCCGGCGCGTACCTCCTCGCGGTCGTGGACGCGGCCCTCGAGCGCGGCGCTGGCCACTGCCGAGCGGAGGCTGACCTCGGCGGCGACCTGGCCGCCCTGGCGGCGCAGCGCGCGGTGCCGGTGGGCCAGGTCGACCCGCTCGCGGGCCTGCTCGACGGCGGTGGCGACGTCGGCGAGCGCGAGCAGCGGGGCGAGCGGATCGGTGGTCACCCCGTCACGCTAGCGACCGCCGGGCTCCGCCCAAGCCGGGGGTTGTTAATAAGGGGCCCTTCCTCTACCGGAGGCGTTAATAAGGTGCCCTTCCTTACACCTCGGCGCGAGGGAAGGGCCACTGGGCGCGCGGTGAGGGGCCGGGCGGTCGCGAGCGGGGTACGGCGGGGCTAACCTTCCCCGGAGTAGGAGACGCAGGTCACGCGACGAAGGAGTCACCGCATGAGCGAGGCATTGGCCAACTTGCTGAACGAGACGCGCCAGTTCCCGCCGCCGGCTGAACTCGCCGCGAACGCCAACGTGACCGCCGAGGCGTACGAGGAGGCGACCGGGGACCGGCTGGCCTTCTGGGAGCGCCAGGCCGGCCGGCTGGCCTGGGCCCAGCCGTGGGAGCAGGTGCTCGACTGGTCGAACGCCCCGTTCGCGAAGTGGTTCACCGGGGGCAGGCTCAACGTGGCGTACAACTGCCTGGACCGGCACGTCGAGGCGGGCCTCGGCGACAAGGTGGCGATCCACTGGGAGGGCGAGCCGGGCGACACCCGTACCGTCACCTACGCCGACCTGCACAAGCTCACCTGTCAGGCGGCGAACGCGCTGACCGAGCTGGGCGTGACCGCCGGTGACCGGGTGGCGATCTACCTGCCGATGATCCCGGAGGCGGCGGTGGCGATGCTCGCCTGCGCCCGGATCGGCGCCACGCACAGCGTGGTGTTCGGCGGCTTCTCCGCCGACGCGCTCACCAACCGGATCCAGGACGCCAGCGCCAAGGTGGTGATCACCGCGGACGGCGGCTTCCGCCGGGGCAAGCCGTCGGCGCTCAAGCCGACGGTGGACGAGGCGGTGGCGAACTGCCCGTCGGTGGAGCACGTGCTGGTGGTCCGGCGTACCGGTGAGGAGGTCGCCTGGTCGGCGAAGGACCACTGGTGGCACGAGACGGTGGAGACGGCGTCGCCGGAGCACGAGGCGCAGGCGTTCGACGCCGAGCACCCGCTGTTCATCCTCTACACCAGCGGCACGACCGCCCGCCCGAAGGGCATCCTGCACACCACCGGCGGCTACCTGACCCAGACGTCGTACACCACGCACGCGGTGTTCGACCTGAAGCCGGAGACGGACGTCTACTGGTGCACGGCCGACATCGGCTGGGTGACCGGGCACTCCTACATCGTGTACGGCCCGCTCTCCAACGGCGCCACCCAGGTCATGTACGAGGGCACGCCGGACACCCCGCACAAGGGCCGGTTCTGGGAGGTCGTCGACAAGTACAAGGTGACCATCCTGTACACCGCGCCGACGCTGATCCGCACCATGATGAAGTGGGGCGAGGACATCCCGGCCGGGTACGACCTGTCGTCGCTGCGCCTGCTCGGCAGCGTCGGTGAGCCGATCAACCCGGAGGCGTGGATCTGGTACCGGCAGCACGTCGGCCGCGGCGAGCTGCCGGTGGTGGACACCTGGTGGCAGACCGAGACCGGCGCCATCATGATCTCGCCGCTGCCCGGCGTGACCGAGGCGAAGCCCGGCTCGGCGATGAGCCCGCTGCCCGGCATCGTCGCCGACGTGGTCGACGACCAGGGCCAGTCGGTGCCGAACGGCGGCGGCGGATACCTCGTGCTGAAGGAGCCGTGGCCGTCGATGCTGCGGACGATCTGGGGCGACGACAACCGGTTCCTGGAGACGTACTGGTCCCGGTTCGGCGCCGGTGCGAACACCGGGGACGAGTGGGTCTACTTCGCCGGTGACGGCGCGAAGAAGGACGACGACGGGCACATCTGGCTGCTCGGCCGGGTGGACGACGTGATGCTGGTGTCCGGCCACAACATCTCCACCACGGAGGTGGAGTCGGCGCTGGTCAGCCACCCGTCGGTGGCGGAGGCGGCGGTGGTGGGCGCGACCGACCCGACCACCGGCCAGGCGATCGTCGCGTTCGCCATCCCGCGCGGCAGCGCGGAGATCTCCGGTGACGCGGGCGAACAGCTCATCGCCGAGCTGCGCAACCACGTGGCGAAGACGCTCGGCCCGATCGCCAAGCCGCGGCAGATCATGCTGGTGCCGGAGCTGCCGAAGACCCGCTCCGGCAAGATCATGCGCCGGCTGCTGCGGGACGTGGCGGAGAACCGGTCGCTCGGCGACGTGACCACGCTCCAGGACTCCTCGGTCATGGAATTGATCTCGTCGGGGATGAGCGGCGGGAAGTCCGACGAGGACTGACGTCGACCGACGAGGGGGCGGGCCGCCGGACGGTCCGCCCCCTCGTCGCATCCGGGATCCGCGCCGGTCGATCGGGGGATCCGGGACTGACCTGATCGGCCAGAGGGCCTGATCAACTCTGTCGATGTCGCTCGTCGTCGGTTACGTTCAGCCAACCGGCGGATTTCGACGAGCGTCACTGAGACGGCCGGTCCCCACCATTCCCTACGAACGGAGTGGCATGCTCCCCATGTCGCAGCACAGGGCACGGCGACGCTTACTCGTCGCACTGCCCGCCATCGCGCTCGCGGCCACGTCGCTGACCGTGACGGGCAGCGCGGCGGCCCAGCCGGCCCGCTCCGCACCGGTCACGATCGGGGCGGACGAGCACTACATCAACTACGCCGAGCCCGAGGTCCAGCCGGACACCGGCGGCAAGGAGGTCAAGGGCCGCGACGGCGTCTTCTCCTCGCCGGCGGACGAGGCCCGCGCCTACGACCGCAAGTACGCCGGGGGCAACCCGATCGCGGCCCGCGAGCTGGCCAAGCTGGAGGCCAAGTCCATCCGGACCGGCCACAGCCCTCGGAAGATCAAGAAGGCCAAGAGCACACAGACCGCCAAGCTGCTGACGCTGCTCGTCGAGTTCAACGACAAGGCCAACGACGACTTCACCGACGTGATGGTCCCGAAGACGGTGTTCGAGGACCGCACCTGCGTTCCCGGCACCGTGCAGAACGGGCCGCGGCACAACACGATCCCGAACCCGGCCACGCTGCCGCACAAGGACAACAACTCGATGTGGGTGCCGGACTTCTCTCCGGCCCACTACGACAAGATGCTGTACAGCAAGAAGGGCATCACCGAGCGGGTCCGCAAGGACCTGAAGGGGCCGGACGGCAAGCCGGGCATCAGCCTCGCCGGGCGGACCATGCACAACATGTACCTGGAGATGTCCAAGGGCGCGTACACAGTGGACGGGCAGGCCAGCCCGTGGATCACGGTGCCGCACTCGGAGGGCTGGTACGCCGCCTCGCGCTGCTTCCAGGACGAGAACGGCAACTGGGTCGCCGGGCGTGAGCAGTCGATGAACGGCCACCCGGACAACCCGCAGGGCGCCGGCCGGCTCGCCACCGACGCGATCGACGCGCTGGCCGCGGCCGACCCGAACTTCCCCTGGGCCGACTACGACATCGAGGACCAGAGCGACCGCGACGGCGACGGCAACTACCACGAGCCGGACGGCGTGATCGACCACCTCGTGCTGGTGCACGCCAACCAGGGCAAGTCCCGCGGCGGCGGCGACGTCGGCATCTACTCGGTCTGGGCGCACTCGTCGACCGTGACCGGTGGCTACACGATTCCGGGCACCAACCTGAAGGTGTCGAACTACATCGTGCAGCCGGAGGACGCCGGCGTCGGCGTCTTCGCCCACGAGTTCGGGCACGACCTGGGCCTGCCGGACCTCTACGACACCTCCGGCAACGCCGACTCCGACGTGGACTTCTGGGACCTGATGGCGTCCGGCTCGCACTCCGGCGAGATCTTCCAGGCGCTGCCCACCCACATGGGCCTCTGGGACAAGTGGGTGCTCGGCTGGGCCGAGCCGAAGACGTTCGGCCCGGGTGACCGGTCCAAGCTGGTCAAGCTCGGGCAGACGTCACGTACGCCGGTCGGCACCGAGGACGGCATCAAGATCGACCTGCCGGACAAGGTGATCTCGCTGGCCACGCCGCACAGCGGCTCGAACATGTGGTACTCCGGCGCCGACCAGAACTGGGCCGACGTCAAGCTCAGCCGCACGGTGACCGTCCCGAACGCCGCTGATGCGAAGTTCTGGATGTGGAACAACTACGTCATCGAGGCGGACTGGGACTTCGGCTTCGTCGAGGTCTCCACCGACGGCGGTGCCACCTGGAGCGAGCAGAAGGTGTACGCCGAGGGCGGCGCGCTGGTCTCCACCAACGACGGCTACGCCGACCCGAACGGCCGCATGGTCGACTTCGGCAACAAGAAGTACGGCCTGACCGGCAGCACGAACGGGTGGCGGCACGACTACGTCGACCTGTCGTCGTACGCCGGGCAGACCGTGCAGGTGCGGCTGCGCTACGCCACCGACGAGGCGTTCGTGGAGCGCGGCTGGTTCGCCGACGACTTCTCGGTGACCGGCGGCGGCGCCACCACCTGGAGCGACGACGTGGAGAGCGGCGCGGCGGGCTGGACCCAGACCGGTGGCACCTTCACCGACACCAGCGGCGCGGGTTGGTACATCGACTCGGGCACCCAGGTGAAGTCGCACTACTACCTGGCCGAGTGGCGTAACTTCGACGGCTTCGACAAGGGCCTGAAGTACACCTACGACACCGTCTACTCGCACGAGGCGTGGAAGGTCGACCGGATCGCGTACAACGCGCCGGGCATGCTGGTCTGGTACCGGGACACCCAGCTCGGCGACGTCAACCACGTCACCGCGCAGATGACCGCGCTGCCCAGCTACGGCGCCAAGGGCGGTCTGCTGATCGTCGACTCGCACAACGACCCGCTGCGCCGCAAGGGCGTCGCGGCCGAGAAGGACCCGTCGGTGCTGAAGAACCTGCCCAGCCGGCCGCAGTCCTCCAACGCCGCGTTCGGCCTGAAGCCGACGTACCCGTTCAAGGAGTGCCTGGAGGCGGCGGACGAGCCGTACAGCGAGTACTGCACGAAGTTCGGCCCGCAGGCTCCGGTGCGCGGTTTCACCGACGCCAAGGGCTGGTACCCGGGCATCGAGATCCGTGACGGCGCCGCGTACGCGCGGGACAACGACGCCTCGGTGGTCGTCCCGTCGCGGGGCAACCAGCAGTACACGACCCGGGTGGTGAACCCGGACGGCACCCCGGCGACGGACTACTACGGTTCGACGCTGGGTGGCGGGGCGATCGTGCTCGGCACCGGCAACCCGGGTGACGCGGGCGTCCAGTACGGCGTCTCGATCATCATCAAGCGGGCCGCCAAGGACAACTCGTACGCCACTGTGTACGTGGTTCCGCCGCGGAGCTGAACCGTACGTTCAAACCGGAACCGGAATGACCGAAAAATGAGCTGAACAGGCTCGATGGGGGAAGGGTCGGGAGCGCGAGCGCCCCCGACCCTTCCGCGTTACCGCTTAATCCATGACTGTCACTGCAATCCATGATCCAGGCATCGCTGCTGGTCAACGGCTCGGTGACAGGCAGGCGTGTGACGGTGAAAAGCATCCCCAACAAAAAGTTGCTACAAATCGACGCACACATCTTCCCACCAGTCGCAGCAGTGTCTATGTTCACCCTTGGTCCCACTAGTGGGACGTTCCACCGGCCCGTACCCCCAGTTGGGCCGGTTCCCTCACACCGGAGGTACCACGTGCGCAAAGTCGCAGTGGGTCTGCTCGGGCTTTCGCTGACCGCGACGGGACTGGTGGCAGGCACGTCCGCCAGCGCCGCGCCGACGCCGAAGTTGCCGGCCGCCGCCCCGTCGGTGGCCGAGCCTGCGCAGGCTGAGCACGACCTGCCCAACCCGCTCGAGGAGAAGCGGCGCGCGCTGCGCCAGGAGGGCCTCAGCGAGGTCCTGTCCGGCAGGGCGAAGGCCCAGAAGATCAACGGCAGCACGGTCGTCAAGGTCGGCGAGCGGGCTGCCGAAGGTGCCGCGGCGGGCAGGTCCGCCAAGAGCACCAAGGCCGGCAAGGGTCCGACCAAGGACCAGTACGTCGAACTCTCCCGCGAGCGGACCGACAAGATCTTCGTCATCCTCGCGGAGTTCGGCGACGAGCGGCACCCGAACTACCCGGACCAGGACACCGACCCGGACACCCCGGGCCCGTCCCGGTTCGACGGTCCGCGCGTCAACCAGATCCCGGAGCCCAACCGGGCGGTGGACAACTCCACCGTGTGGCAGGCCGACTACAGCGCCGACCACTTCCGGAAGCTGTACTTCGGCACCGCCCCCGGTGACGAGTCGGTGAAGCAGTACTACGAGGCCCAGTCCTCGGGTCGGTACAGCGTCGACGGCGAGGTCACCAACTGGGTGAGGGTGCGGTACAACGAGGCCCGCTACGGCCGTTCCGACGGCTACCCGTGCGCCTCGAACGTCTGCACCAACACCTGGGCGCTGGTCCGCGACGCCGCCAACCAGTGGGTCGCCGACCAGAAGGCGCAGGGCCGCTCCGACGCGGAGATCGCCGCGGACGTCAAGGCGATGGACGAGTGGGACCGGTACGACTTCGACGGCGACGGCAACTTCAACGAGCCGGACGGCTACATCGACCACTTCCAGATCGTCCACGCCGGCGGCGACCAGGCCGACGGTGACCCGTACCAGGGTGAGGACGCCATCTGGAGCCACCGGTGGTACGCCTTCGCCAGCGACCAGGGCAACACCGGCCCGGAGAACTTCCCGGCCGGCGGCACCCAGATCGGCAACACCGGCGTCTGGATCGGTGACTACACCATCCAGCCGGAGAACGGTGGCCGGAGCGTCTTCTACCACGAGTACGGCCACGACCTCGGTCTGCCGGACGACTACAACGTGGTCAGCGGTGGGGACAACAACAACGAGCACTGGACCCTGATGGCCCAGAGCCGGCTCGGCGCCAAGAACGACGGCGGCATCGGCGAGCGCGGTGGCGACCTCGGCGCCTGGAACAAGCTCCAGCTCGGCTGGCTCGACTACGAGGTTGTCGTGGCCGGGCAGAAGCGCACCCTGGAGCTGGGCCCGCAGGAGTACAACTCCAACAAGGCCCAGGCCGCCGTGGTGGTGCTGCCGCAGCGGGAGTACACGTTCCAGAACGGCAAGCCGTTCGAGGGTACGAAGCAGTTCTTCTCGGGCAACGACGACGACCTGAACAACACGATGACGCGCACTGTCGACCTCACCGGGAAGACCAGCGCCGCGCTGTCGATGAAGGGTCGTTACAGCATCGAGGCGGACTACGACTACCTGTTCTTCGAGGCGTCCACCGACGGTGGCCAGACCTGGACCTCGCTGGCCGGTACGGCCAACGGCGCCCCGCTGAAGGAGATCTCCCCCGGGCGCTACGCCCTGGACGGCTCCAGCAACGACCAGTGGGTCGACGTCAACATCCCGATGGACGCGGTCGCCGGCAAGGTCGCGCAGTTCCGGCTCCGCTACCAGACGGACGGCGGTGTCTCCGAGGGCGGCTTCTACGGTGACGCGATCACCGTGACCGCCGACGGCCAGACGGTGCTCACCGACGGCGCCGAGGCCGGTGCGAACGGCTGGACCCTCAGCGGCTTCAGCATCGTCGAGGAAACCTACACCCGTAAGTTCGACAACTACTACATCGCCGGCAACCGGTCGTACGTCTCGTACGACAAGTACCTCAAGACCGGCCCGTACTTCTTCGGCTACGCGAACACCCGCCCGGACTACGTGGACCACTACGCGTACCAGGAGGGTCTGCTGATCTCCTACTGGAACCTCCGGTTCGCGGACAACGACACGTTCGCGCACCCGGGTGAGGGTCGGAACATGATCATCGACGCGCACCCGCGGCCGATCTACAACCTGACCGGGCAGCCCTGGCGGGCCCGCGTCCAGGTCTACGACGCGCCGTTCAGCCTGAAGAAGGCCGACTCGTTCACGCTGCACCTCAACAGCCAGCCGCAGTACATCCGCGGCCAGGCGGCGCAGCCGCTGTTCGACGACACCAAGCAGTACTGGTACCCGGAGCTGCCGAACCACGGCGTCAAGCTCCCGGCCACCGGCACCAAGATCAAGGTCCTGGAGCAGAACGGCACCTCGGTGAAGGTCCGCTTCTCCTGATCCACTGATCGACGCACCACGCGATGCCCGGGCGGTTCACCCGCCCGGGCATCGCCCTTTCCGGGGAACCCGGCGTACCCCACCCGCGTCCCATCCGTTCGACACCCGCACCACGCTGCCGGCCGCTCCGCGATGGCGCTGATCGCCGGCGCGGCCGAGACGGAGGATCCGTGTCCGACGACCACCAGCCGGCCGCGAGCGGCCCCGCCTCGCCCGCCGGCCGCCCCACGCCGCTGTCCGCCACCGACCTGCCGACGCTGCGCCGGCCCGCCGGCCCGCCGAAGAGACCGACTGACAACCGGCCCACGGGCGTCGTCGCCGGCTGGATCACCCGGGGCGGTCCCGGGCCGTGCTACGGGCTGATGGACGAGAACGGCACGGAGTACGCGGTGTACGGCCCGAACGCCGGCGAGCTGCGCAAGGGCGACCTGGTCACGCTGCGGCTCACCGCGCGGGACCGCTCCGTCGACTGCGGACCCGGCATCCCGATGCGGATCATCGAGGAGTGACAGGCGGTATCGGCGCCCTCACGCACCCGGCGGGCGGCCGGGTATGCGGTTCCGGGTGACCGCCCGGAGAAATCCCTGATCCTGGTCACCTGCGGGGCCGGTGGGTGACCGGCGGCCCTAGGCTGTGCCCCATGACCGACCAGCGCGGCGGACCCGTCGACGAGTCCTGCGTCCTGCCCGAAGGGCCGTGGACGCACCGGTTCGTCGGCGCCAACGGCAGCCGGTTCCACGTCGTCGAGGCGGGCACCGGCCCGATGGTGCTCTTCCTGCACGGCTTCCCCGAATACTGGTACGCCTGGCGCGAGATGCTGCCCGCGGTCGCCGACGCGGGCTTCCGCGCGGTCGCTGTCGACCTGCGCGGTTACGGTGCGAGCGACAAGCCACCCCGGGGGTACGACGGCTACACGCTCGCCGCCGACGTCGCCGGCCTGATCCGGGCACTCGGTGAGCGGTCGGCCACCGTGGTCGGCACCGGCGCGGGCGGGCTCATCGGCTGGACCGCCGCCTCCTTCCACCCGACCCTGGTCCGGCGGCTCGTGGTGCTCGGCGCGCCGCATCCGCTGCGGCTGCGGGCAGCCATCTTCGCCGACCCGCGCGGCCAGTTCACCTCGGCCACCGCGACGCTGAAGTTCCAGCTCCCCCGCTACGAGCACGTACTGGCCCGGGACGGCGCCGCCGAGGTGGAGGAGATCCTGCGCCGGTGGGGTGGCCCGCGCTGGGTGTCCGGCCCGGACTTCGCCGACTACGCCCACTGCTGCCGGGTGGCGATGCAGATCCCGCAGGCCGCGTTCTGCGCGATGGAGGGCTACCGCTGGGCGTTCCGCTCCGTGCTGCGGCTGCACGGCTACCGCTTCGTGAAGCTGATGCAGAAGCCGCTGGTCACGCCGACCCTGCAACTGCACGGCGCGCTCGACCGGGCCTCGCTCCCCCGTACCGCCCAGGGCTCCGGCCGCTACGTCACCGCCCCGTACGAGTGGCGGCTGCTCGACGACGTGGGCCACTTCCCGCACGTGGAGGCCCGGGACGTGGTGCTCGGCGAGATCCTGCGCTGGGCGAAGTCCTGACTCAGACCCGCTGCTCGCCCAGGTCGGCCACCTCGGCCGCCGGCGCCCAGCCCTGGTAGACGCCGAAGTCGAACGCCTCCAGCCCCATCGCCTCGGCCACCGGCCAGCGCCCGCCGGTGTACTCCAGCCGCAGCCAGCCCTCGTGCTCGGCCAGCACGATGAACGGCTGGCCCTGCCAGGTGCAGGTGGTCCGCACGTACGCCAGATCGTCGACCTCGGCGGCCGGCACCACCCGGACGTATCGGCCGGGGCGCACCTCGGTGAATCCCTCGTCCGGGCCGGGCTGGTACAGGCGGATGTCGTCGCCGTCTGGGCTGGCCTGGTACTCCCGCCCCCGCCAGCGGGCCACGTAGCCGTCGCGGCTCACGCCTCGCCCGCCTTCCGCCACAGCAGCTCGTCGGTGTCCAGGACCGCGACCAGCCTGCTGTCACCGTCCGAGCCGACCCGCCACAGCTCGGCGCCGTGCGGGAGCCGGGCGCTGTCCACCTTGAACTCGGCGATCACGTCGCTGCTCTCCCCCGGCGCGAAGCCGTTGCCGCGGAACGGGGACCGCTCGATCACCCAGCCCTCCATCGCCCGCATCGCCGCCTCGTTCGGGCCGCCGTACGGGATCCGGTAGAGGCTCGGCCGGTAGGCGGGCCAGCGCAGCAGGTAGATCTCGTCGTCGTCCGGGGAGAACGGCGAACCGGGGTGGCCGAGGCCGAGCGCGCGGTACAGCTCCGCCGGGGTACGCAGGTGTGCCAGTTCCCCGGCCCGGTGCACGAATCCGGAGACCCGGTCGTAGCCACGCTCCAGGTAGTACGCGAGCTGGCT
This sequence comes from Micromonospora sp. CNZ296, assembly GCF_007827635.1. NCBI lineage: Bacteria > Bacillati > Actinomycetota > Actinomycetes > Micromonosporales > Micromonosporaceae > Micromonospora > Micromonospora sp. CNZ296. The sequence continues at coordinate 8,884 of NZ_VISW01000020.1, read as the reverse complement.
CGCCGCGATCGCCTTCTGCATGGTCACGGGCCGGTCCGCAGTGTTCGTGGGCGCCTCCGGACGCTGTCGCTCCGCCTGCTGCGGCGCGGCGGCCGGCTCCGGGTCGTCGCCGAGGCCCACCTCGGCCGCCCAGTTGGCGAGCGCGAGGACCTGCTCCCCCGGGTACGTCGCGCCGACCGGGCTGCCCGGGTTGACCCGGAACGACCACGCCACGTCCGGCCACCTGCGGATGAGCTGGACGAACTTGACCCGTACCGTCTCGATCTGGCCCTCGGTGTGCTCGGCCAGGCGTTCCGGCGAGGTGTAGACCGAGACGCACCTCCCGCCGTCGACCTGGTCGGCGTGCCAGACGAAGCCGGGGTCACCCGGCCGGCTGCCGGTGGCCGAGTCGGGCGCGACCGGCAGCAGCACCCGGGCCAGCAGCAGGGTGGTGAGGAAGCCGTCGGTGCTGCCGCTGCCCGCGGCGGCCAGCAGGTCCTCCTCGACGTCGTTCGCCGGTACGAACTCGGCGGCCGATTCGTCGCCTGACGGCGGCTCATCCATCGTTTCGGAGGCCGCGGGCCCCGCCGTGTCCGGCGCCTGCGTGGACAGCGCCACGGTCGGCTCACCAGGCGCGAACAGCGACGTGGTGACCGGTTCGTCGCCGGTCGCCGGCTCGAAGAGGGACACGGTCGGCTGTTCCGCCCGCACGGGGTCGGACAGCGACGCGGTCGGCTCGGCCGGCGGGCTGGTCAGTGGCGCAGTGGGGTCGTCCGGCGCGAGGTCCGACAGCGACGTCGTCGACTCGGACGGCACCGGATCGAACAACGACACGGTCGGCTCCGCCGGTGCCCGGTCGAACAGCGGGGCGGTCTGCTCGGTCGGGGCCGGATCGAACAGCGAGACCGTCGGCTCGGCCCCATCCGGACCGGCCAGCGGCGCGGTCGACTCGGTCGAAACCCGATCGAACAACGAGACCGTCGGCTCGGCCGACGACGCCGACGACGACGCGAACAGCGGCGCGGTGGCCTCGCCTGCCGGGGGCGGCGGCTCGAACAGCGACGTCGTGGGCTCGGACTCCGACCCGAGCGACACGGTCGGCTCGTCGGGTGGCGTACTCCGGTCCGTCGCGGCGGTGGCCCCGGTACGGGCCGGCGTCGGCTCGGTGAGGTTCACCGTGTCGTCTGCGACCGGCGGGTCCACGGAGAGCGGCATCGTCGGGTCGGTGGTTCCGGCCCAGGGCGTGGCCGCGCCCTCGGCCGGTTCCGCGCGTACCGGACCGGCCGGCTGCGCGGACCAGAGCGGCGCGGGCTCGGTCAGGTCGCGGGCCTCGATGACGGTGCCCTCGATGACGATGGGTGTGAAGTCGCGGCGCGGCGCGGGCGGCGCGGAGACCGGTTCGGCGATCGACGGAGGCAGTTCCTCCGCCGGCTCGTCGATCGTCTCCCACCGCGTGGTCTCGTCCTCGGTGCCGCCCGGCGCGGCCCTCCATCCGTCAGCAGTGGCCGGTCCGGCGTGGGCTGCCACGGCCGGTCCGGCGTGCGTCGCCGCAGCCGTTCCCGCGTCTGCCGGTCCGGCGTGACGGCGGGGCAGCGCCTCGGTGGCGTCCTCGGGCGGGCGGGTCGGCCGGAACGCCTGCGTCGCCTCGTCCGGCCGGGGCACTGGCGGCTCGTCCGGCCGCGCCGCGAACGCGTGGGTCGGACCCTCGCGTACCGGCTCGTTCAGCGGCCGTCGGCGCGGGAACGGCTGCCCGCCGGCGAACCGGGTCGGTGGGGTGGCCCGGTCGCCGGCCCGGCGCGACGGGTCCAGCGGCGACGGGCGCCGGGCCGAGCGGCCACCGGACGAGGGCTCGAAGAAGGAGCGGGCCGGCGGCGGAGCGGAGGCGGCCGGCGGCTCGTCGGCCGGTGCCGCCGGGGCGGCGGCGAAGGGGTCCGGCTCGTCCGGGCGGCGGCGCAGGTCGGTGAGCCAGCCGTCGAGGGCGTCCGTATCCGCCTCGGCGCCGGAAGTGGTCCGGCTCGGGACGTCGCTGTCCGCCGCTCGGCGGCGCGGCGGCACGGTGGGCAGTCGCCGTCCCAGGACCGAGGCGGCCCGCATCGGCACCGTGGCCGGCTCGTCGGTCTCCATCAGCCGCTCGTCCCGGCCCGGCGCACCAGCACCAGCACCAGCAAGGGGCGGCACGACCGGAGGCGGAGCAGCGGCCGGCGGGACGACGGCAGGGGGCACCCGAGCAGGGGTGACGGTGGCCGGCGGGACGGGAACGGCGGGCGGGCGGGGCGCGGCCTCGGGCACCGTGTTCCGGGCTCCCCGGGTGGCGTTCTCCACCCGTTCCAGCCGGGCCCGGGCGCCCATCGTGCGTCCGGGCAGCCGGACGTCGCCCCGGGAGAGCTGAGCCACGTACCAGGCGGGCAGGTAGCCCTCGATCGGCAGCCCGGGGTTGACCGCCAGCCACCACTCGGGGTTCGGCCAGCCGGCCGCCAGGTCCGGGTAGGGGACGCGGCGGGTGGGGCCCGCGTTCTCCCCCAGGCTCGCACGCAGCGCGGCGACGGAGGTGAAGGCCAGCACGTGGGTGCGACCCCCGGAGGTCCAGGTGCCCCACCCGGCGGTCGGTCCGCTCGCGACCGGAAGCAAGAGATCGACGCGGGTCAGCGCACGGAAGTACTGCTGCTGGTCCTGCGCGCGCAGCGCGTCCCGCATCGCCACCTCGGCCTCGGTGGCCGGCTCCCATCCGGTCACGGCCACCTCTCCTTCCGCGAACAGGCCACAGGCATCGCATACAACCTACAAGGTGGCAGCAAGATCAGGACTTCTGGCCATCGACGGTCGGCCCCGACGTGAGTGAGCCGCTAACATCCCGTTCCGGAGCCGACACGTTACGGAGGTCGTCGATGTCTCGGCCAGTCGCGTACCCCGTCGTGGCCGCCCTGGCGACGCTCCTCGTCGCCGGGGCTCCGGCCGCTCCGGCGACGGCTCGCGCACCCGCCGGCTGCGCCTCGCCGCCCGCGCCGGCCCGCCCGGTGGCGGACCAGCCGTGGCCGCAGCAGCGGTACGCCCCGGAACGGCTCACCCCCCTCGCAACGGGGGCCGGGGTCGTGGTCGCGGTCGTCGACTCGGGAGTGGACCGGTCCCACCCGCAGCTGGCCGGTCGCGTCCTCGACGGCGCCGACTTCCTCGATCGGAGCGGGGACGGCACCCGGGACTGCGCCGGGCACGGCACCGGGGTGGCGAGCATCATCGCCGCCGCGCCGCAGCCCGGCGTCGCGTTCCGCGGCCTCGCGCCGGACGCACGCATCCTGCCGGTACGGGTGAGCGAGCAGCAGGTGGTCGACGGGCGGGAGTCGGGGCGTACCGTCGACGCGGCCGGGTTCGCCCGGGCCATCCGCTGGGCCGTGGACCACGACGCCGACGTGCTCAACCTCTCGGTCGTGCTGTACGCGGACGACCCGGCCGTACGCGCCGCCGTCGCCTACGCGGTGCGGCGGGACGTGGTGGTGGTGGCCGCCGCCGGCAACCTGCACGACAACGGGGATCCCCGGCCCTACCCGGCGGCGTACGACGGGGTGCTCGGCGTCGGCGCGATCGGGCGGGAGGGGACACGGTCGGCGTTCTCCCAGACCGGCTCGTACGTGGACGTGGTCGCCCCTGGTAGCGAGGTGCTGATGGCGGCGCCCAGGTCGGGCCACCAGCGGGCGGAGGGGACCAGCTACGCCACTCCGTTCGTGGCGGGTACTGCCGCGTTGCTGCGCCAGTACCGGCCCCGGCTGAGCGCGGCCGAGGTGGCCGGCCTGATCGTGGCCGCCGCCGACCCGGCGCCCGGGCGGGACGCGGGCTACGGCGCGGGGGTGCTCAACCCGTACCGGGCGGTGACCGAGTCGGCCGGCGCGACCGATTCCCGCACCCGGCCGGGGGCGGCGCTTCCCGCCGAGCGGCCCGATCCGGCCGCGCTGGCCCGCCAGTCCCGCCGGGACACGGCCCGGGACCGGGCGCTGCTGGCCGCCGCCGTCGCGGGCGGGGCGGTGGCACTGGTGGCGGCGCTCGCCCTGGTGCTGCCGCGCGGCGCACGCAGGCGCTGGCGGGCGGCGGACCCGGCAGTTCCGAGCTGATCGCCGGCCACGCGCGACGCCGCGCGGCCCGGGTCACCTGCCCGGGCCGCGCGGCGTCGGTTCACTGGAACAGGTTGGCGTTGCGCTTCTCGGTGTCGAGGTAGTCGGTCGCGGAGTCCTCGACGGCGAGCTTGATGTCACGCAGCATCGCCTGGAGGTCCTGCGAGGCGGCCCGCCACCGGGACTGCCGCACCTCGTACGCCTCGCGGGCCTCGCCGTTCCAGCTCGCCACCAGCGGGGCGGCGTCGCGTTCGAGCTGACCGAGCTGACTCTCCAGCGTGGACAGCGCCCGTTGGATGTCGGCGCCCGCCTGTTGCAGGGCGGCGAAGTTGACGACCAGCACACCGTGCTCCATGGATTCGATCCTTCCGGTTGTCAGAGCGGCAGCTGGATGCCGCGGTTGGTGCCCGCCACCCGGCCGGCGGCCTCGGTGTCGGAGACGTCGTAGTGGCGGCCGGCGCTGCGGATCGCGGTCGCGGTCTCGCGCAGCGCCCGCTGAAGGGCGGCCTGGTCCTGCGCCCACTGCTGCTTGACCTGCGCGAACGAGCGCCCACCGGCACCCCGCCAGGCCTGCTGCAACACCTCCAGCTCGGCCATCAGGCCGCTGAGCATGGTCTGGAGCGACTGGTCGACCTGCTCGAACTTCGCGGCGGTCTGCTGCATCACCGCGGCTTCTGCCTGGGTCTGGGACATCCCGGACGTCACCTCGTCTCCTCGGTCGTGGCTGGCCACCGTGTGACCACCGTGGACTCGTCGGCGGGGGTCCGGGGCCGGTGGAGGGGGAAGCCCGGTGGCGGCGGACACGCAACTCGACGATTTCGTCGCTGACGGTAGCCGCCCGACTCCGGTTCTGCTACCCCCTCGGGCTCCCCTGTGGACAACCCGCCCACTACGATGAGCCACGGCAGCGTCACGCGGAGGCCCGGCGAGGAGGTGCGGTGACCGCGAGCACGTCCGAGCGGCCCGCGTCCGTCCCGGTCCGCACGCCACAGTGGACGAGTCGTCCGACCGCTCGACTGCGCGCCGGCCAGATCGTGGCCACCCAGGTCGCGGCGGCGGTGCTGGTCGCAGCCGCCGGGCGGGGTGTCGTGCCGACGGCCGTCGCGCTGCTGTCGGCGGCCCTGCTGCTGCCGGCCGCGTGGGTCCGGGTGCGCGGCCGCTGGCTGCACGAGTGGCTCGTCACCGCTGCCGCGTACGTGACGCGGCGGCGCGCCCTGCCACCGGCGGCCGATCCGGCGGCGCTGCTGGGGCTGCTCCGGCCGGGCTCGGTGGTCGGCGCGACGGAGGCGTCCGGCGGGGCGGCCGTGCTGCACGACGCCGCCGGGCTGACCGCCCTCCTGGAGCTGGGCGACCCGGACGACCTGCTCGGCGACCACGCGCACGAGCTGCCCACGCCGTTCGACCTGCTTCCCCCGGCCGGTCCGGACGCCCCCGCGATCCGGCTGCAACTGGTGTTCTCGTCGTCGCCCGCACCGGTGCCCGCGGTTGCCGGCGGTCCGGCCGGGACGTCGTACCGCCAGCTCACCGACGGGCGGGTGGCCGCGCGGGCACGGGTGGTGCTGGCCGTCCAGGTGCTGCGCGCAGACGGCTGGCCGGACGAGGACCTGTTGCGGGCACTGTCCGGCACCCTGCGGCGACTCGTCCGCCGGCTCGGCCCGCTCACCGCCCGGCCGCTGGGCGGCGACGCGGCGCTGCGGGTGATCGCCGAACTTGCCCACCACGAGCCCGGAGCCCCGGTACGGGAGACCTGGCCGCTGCTCACTGTCGGTGGCTTGACGCAGGCCACCTGGCGACTGCGCCGGTGGCCGGATCCGCGTGGCGAGGCGGCCCGGGGGCTGGTGGGCCGCCTGCTCGCACTGCCCGCGACCGCCACCACAGTCGCGCTCACAGCCGGTCCGCGCACCGGCACCGCGCCGGTCCCGGCCGAGCTGGCGGTACGGGTGGCGGCCGGGAGCGCGGCCGGGCTGTCGACGGCGGAACGCACGCTGCGCCGGATCGCCGGTGACGTCGGCGGCGAGTTGCGCCGGCTCGACGGTGAGCACCTCGCCGGGCTGGCCGCCACGCTGCCGTTGGCGGTGACCGGTGGGGCCGCGTCCCCGGCCGGGTCGCCTCCGCCCGCGCTGGACCTGCCCTCGGCCGCCGCCGGCCTGATGGTGGGCGCGAACCGGCACGGCGCCGCACTCACCGTCCGCCTGTTCCGCCCGGCTACGACCCGGGTGCTGCTCGTCGGCGGCGTGCCCGCGGCGCAACTGCTCGTGCTGCGGGCGCTGGCGCTCGGCGCGCGCGTGGTGGTGCAGACCGGCCGCCCCCGCTTCTGGGAGCCGTTCGTGCGGGGTGTCGGGACGGTCGGCGGCGGCGTACCGCTGCTCCCGCCGGGCCGTCCGGCCGGTGGCGCGCCCGGCTCGCCGCTGCACCCGCTGCTGGTGGTGGTGGACGCCGGCCCGGTGCCGCCGGAGGCCGGACCGGCAGCCGCCTGGCAGTCGGTGCTGGTGGTCCGCGACGAGCTGACCTCGGCCGACACGCCCGCGCTGGCCCGCGCCGACCTGGCGATCCTCCAGCCGCTCGATCCGGACGAGGCCGCGCTGGCGGGCGCGGCGCTGGGCCTGGGCGGCTCCGCCGAGTGGCTCACCCGGATCCGCGACGACATGGTGGCTGTGGTCAACCGGCGGGCCCTGCGCTGGGCGCTGCTCTCGCCCACACCTGTCGAGTCGCAACTGGTCGGTCGCCCGGCCCGGCACTGACGAGCCGCACCGCCGCGTACCAGGTCGAGCCTTCCGCTGGTGGTACGGCCGTGGCACGATCCCGGCCATGGATTTCCTGAAGGGTCTTCTGATTCGCGTGGGTTCGACGGCGGTGGCGTTCTGGCTCGCCACCCTGCTCATCCCGGGCATCTCGCTCGACTCCGACTCGGCCACCGAGACGGTGATCACGCTGGTGCTCGTCGCGGTCATCTTCGGTGTGGTGAACGCGGTGCTCCAGCCGATCATCAAGACCGTGGGGTGCGGCTTCTACCTGCTGACCCTCGGCCTGATCGCGCTCGTGGTGAACGGCCTGCTCTTCCTGCTCACCAGCTGGATCGCCGGTGAGGCCGGACTGCCCTTCCACGTGGACGGGTTCTGGCCGGAGGCGGTGCTGGGCGCGCTCTTCGTCGGCATCGTCACCTGGATCCTCGGCGCCGTCCTCGACCGCGACTGACACCGGACCCGGCCGGCCGCCTTCGCGGCCGGCCGGGGCCACCAGGCCAGCAGCAGGGAATTGGCTGGCGAGGGCCCCGGCCGGGGGTACTAGCCTCGGCCGGGTGTTCACCCTGACCCGCGCGGACGGCTACGAGATCAGCACCGACCCGGATCGGATCGACCTGGACCGGGTGCACGTCTGGCTCTCCACCGACGCGTACTGGGCGCTGGGGCGGGAGCGGGAGACGGTGGCGCGCGCGTTCACCGGCTCGATCGGCTTCGGCGTCTACCGGCCGGGTGACGGACGGCAGGTCGCTGTCGCCCGGGTGGTCACCGACGGGGCCACGTTCGCCTGGCTCTGCGACGTGTACGTGGACCCGGCCGAGCGGGGTAGCGGGCTGGGCACCTGGCTGGCCGGCGCGGTCCGCGACCACCTGAACGAGCTGGGCGTACGCCGGATCCTGCTGGCCACGCTCGACGCGCACGGGGTCTACGCGAAGATCGGCTTCAAGCCGGTCGCAGCGGATCGGTGGATGGAGCTGGATCAGCGGGTGACGCCGGTCACCGATAAGGACCAAGACAAGGATCCACCACTTACGGTGGAGCGGTGAACCAGCTCCGGCTCGGCTACCTGTACGGCGTCGGCGCGTACCTGATCTGGGGTTTCTTCCCGATCTACCTGAAGCTGCTACGCCCGGCCGGGCCGGTGGAGATCCTCGCGCACCGGATCCTCTGGTCGGTGGCGTTCGTGGCGTTGCTGCTGGCCGCCACGCGGCACGCCGGCTTCCTGCGCAAGCTGGCCCGGCGGCCCCGGGCGCTCGCCGGCATCGGGCTCGCCGCCGCGCTGATCGCGGTCAACTGGGGCACGTACATCTACGGCGTGAACTCCGACCGGGTCGTGGAGACGGCGCTCGGTTACTTCATCAACCCGCTGGTGTCGGTGCTGTTCGGCGTCCTGGTGCTGCGGGAACGGCTGCGCCGCGCCCAGTGGGCGGCGCTCGGCGTGGGTGCGCTCGCGGTCGCGGTGCTCACCGTCGACTACGGCCGCCTGCCCTGGCTGGCGCTCACCCTGGCGTTCAGCTTCGCCGGGTACGGGCTGGTCAAGAAGCAGCTCGCGCTACCCGCCACGGAAGGGCTGTTCGTCGAGTCGGCGGTGCTGGCGCTGCCCGCACTGGCGTACCTGGGGTGGCTGTCGGCGCGCGGCGACTCGACGTTCGGGCACGTCTCGGCCGGGCACACCGCGCTGCTGGTGCTGGCGGGGGCCGCCACCGCGATCCCGCTGCTGCTGTTCGCCGGGGCGGCGAACCGGCTGCCGCTGTCCACTGTCGGCATGCTCCAGTACCTCGCGCCGATCCTCCAGCTCGGCTGCGGCGTGCTGATCTTCCACGAGCCGATGCCGCCGGCCCGGCTGGCCGGTTTCGCCCTGGTCTGGCTCGCCCTGGTGGTCTTCACCGCCGACGCCCTGCGTCACTCCCACCGCACCCGCCAGGCCGCCCGCACCCCGACCGCCCCCACCCCCACCCCCACCCCGTCCCGCTGATCTGTGAGTGGGGTTGTCAAGGGGTTTGGTGGTGGGTGGTGATGGTGCGGTAGAGCTGTCGGGCGATGTAGCGCTTGAGGCAGCGGGTG